>JAFZRH010000067.1 GCA_017619975.1 Lachnospiraceae bacterium
CATCAACGACGAGCTGACCTGGACGAGCTATTTCAACGAGGAAGGTGCGCTGTGCCAGTACGATCCGCGCTACGGCATCACGTACGTATGCACCCGCAATGAGGAAGTTCCGGAGCACGTTCCGGAAAACCACACCAAGGTAACGGCCGAGACGCTGATCGGCAACTGGGAGATCACCGGCTGGATCAACGACTATCTGGGCGATGGCTCCTTCAGCCCCGTAGAGGATCAGCAGTTCATCTATGACGGAACGAACCTGCTCTATGTGGTATCCGGAAGCGAAGCCAGCAACCGCGCTTACGTGCTGAAGGATGACTACTTCGTGGTCATCAACGACGAGCTGACCTGGACGAGCTACTTCAACGAGGAAGGTGCGCTGTGCCAGTACGATCCGCGCTACGGCATCACGTACGTATGCACCCGCAACGAGGTGGTTCCGGAGCACGTTCCGGAGAACCACACCAAAGTGACGGCAGAGACCCTGATGGGCACCTGGGAAGTCACCGGCTGGATCAACGACTATCTGGGCGACGGTTCCTTCAGCCCCGTGGAGGATCAGCAGTTCATCTATGACGGCGAGAATCTGACCTACATCGTTACCGGCCAGACCGTGAGCGTCAGCCCGTATGTGCTGGAGAAGGGATACGATGTGGTTTTGGCAGGCGTTCTGACCTGGACGAGCTACTTCAATGAGGAAGGTGCACTGTGCCAGTACGATCCGACCTACGGCATCACTTACGTCAGCGTCCCTGCCCTGGAAGAGGACGGCCCCATCACGGGAGAATGGAAGATCGGAACCCTCAGTGTTGCCTGGAAAAATTACGAATACTCCGGCCAGCAGGTCAGCCGCCGGTATTATTACTACATCCCCTCCACTTATCAGGAAGGCGAACCTCTTCCTCTGATGATCTCTCTGTCGGGAAGCGGCACGAACACTCTTTTCCAGATGAATGAGGGCAAATGGAATGAACTGGCGGAGAAGGAAGGTTTTGTCCTGATTGCGCCGGAATACGTCTGCCTGCATGCGGACGGCACGCTTTCCTGCCGGGGCCTCTTACAGGATCAGATCGGACAGGAAGATGTCTCCAACCTGCGCTGGGTCGCCACGGATGCGCTGGAACCGGTCGCTAATTACGGTGTGGACGACGTTGCCTATCTGACGGACCTGATGGATCTGTTCATTGAAGAAGGCTTTGTTAACGAACACAAGATTTTCGTGTCCGGCCTTTCCCACGGCGGCTATATGGCGGAACGTCTTGCAATCGAGGTTCCGGAGCGTCTGGCCGGCGTCGGCCTTGTTGCCGCCGGTATCTGGGAAACGTTCCAGAACAGCACCGTGACCAATAAGGTCCGCATCGTCTACGTCCAGGGCACGCACGATCCCATCGTCCCCTACGACGGGATCCTTCTCGGAGACCACGCCCTTTCCACCTCGCTGCCGGACAGCATCAACTGGTTCCTGTCCCGCTACGGCATCGATAGTGAGCCGATCGTGACCGAGCTTCCGGATATGGATCCGGATGACGGCTGCACGATCACCCGTTCGGAATATCAGGCTGCTGACGGAACGCCTCAGCTGATCTCCTTCGTCGTAAAGGGCGGCGGACACACCTGGCCGGGCGGAACGCAGTATCTCGATGAAGAATGGGTCGGCAAGCTTTGCAAAGATGCGCAGGCTTCCGAGCTGATCTGGAACGAACTGAAGGACGCGACCAACGAGAATACACTTCTTCCGTAAAACCGGATCTGGCACACGATATGCAGACGGGGCGGCTTATGCCGCCCCGTTTCTGGTACGGATATTCGGCTCAGATGCTTGTCTGTTGTCCGCTCAGTTGTTATAATTAATAAATCAGATAAAGGCGGCGGATATATGTACAGTGAACAGGAACTGCGGCATGCGGCAGAATTCAGAGACGAGATCCACCGGGAAGCGCTGATGCGGGTCAGGGCGGTCTGTCCGGACGCCGGATCGGTGATTGACCGCCATCCCGTGGAGGAGTATTTTCAGGAGGTCTGGGATTATCCGGGCAAATGGTACACGACTGTGGCGATCCCGACGGGATACGGAAGCCGGAGGGCGCTGGTCGAAGCCCTCGTCCGGGATACGCTGGTACATTGCCGGGCGGCCGGACTGTCTTTTGAGAACGATGCCTTTTATCGGCTGATTGCCGCGTATCCGGATCTCGTGTGCGAGTACTGTATCGTGACGGCCGACGACCGCTCAGCCGAAGAGGAAGCCGTCTTTCCTTACCGGGGCGCCGAATCGCACCGGCGGGCCTTGCACTGCGCCTGCCGCAGGCTTTTTGAAGAAGAGGGGACCTGGTCTTATGACATAAGCCGCGCGCGGGGAAAGAAGCAGAGCAGCAAAGCGCTTTTTGCGCCGGCCGCGTCGGAAGAAGGACTGAATTACCGGAAGGCCTTCCTTTTCCCGCCGCACGAAAACGCCTATACCGACAGGGATTTTGATCGGGTGGGCGCGGTCCTGTTCCCCGGCGGCGCGGAGGGGCTGGAGCTTTACCGCTGGACGACGGACTGGTCGGAATACTTTAACGAAGGCCGTGAATGGTGGGGCACGCTCTGTCTCAGCGTTTACGATAAAAGCCTTGACCGCTTCGTGGTCATTATGGCTTCGGCGACGGACTGAGCCGCAGGACAGAAAGACGGCAGAAAAATGTCAGTAAAAGTTATCCGAAAAACGGAAGAACCATCCTGCCGCGCGGCAGTTCCCGGCGCTCTTGTTCTTCCCGCAAGGATCCGGCAGAAGATCTCCGGGAAAGCGTATCAGGCGAATGAGATCGGAATGTCCGGTGCGCGGGTCCTGATGATGGACGACTGCGTTCTGAAGATCGCACCGTACTGCAGAAAGAACGAAGAGACGGTCGAGGTGATGCGCTGGCTGGAAGGAAAAGTGCCCGTCCCGAAGGTCCTTGCCTTCGAGCGCGAGGCAGACCGGCAGTATCTGCTCATGAGCCGGGTGCCGGGGAAAATGGCCTGCGATCCGTTTTGCATGGAGCGCCCGGAAACGCTGATCTCGGGGCTTGCCGAAGCGCTGATGCTGCTGTGGAGCGTCGACGTTTCAGACTGTCCCCGGAAGAGGGATATCGATGCCGAACTGAAGGAAGCAAGGGACCGGGTCGGCCGCCATCTGGCGGATCCGGGCAAGGCAGACCCGTCCACGTTCGGTAAAGGAGGGTTTAAGGATCCGGAGGAACTGCTTTCCTGGCTGGAAAATAACCGGCCGCCGTACGACCCCGTTCTGTCACACGGGGACCTGTGCCTTCCGAACGTCTTTTTTGACGGAGGAAAAGTCAGCGGCTTTATCGATCTCGGCGAAACGGGAATCGGCGACAGGTGGCGGGATCTTGCCCTTTGCTACCGAAGCCTGTGCCGGAATGCCGAAGGCGCCTACGGCGGGAAAGTGTATCCGGATATCCGCCCGCAGCAGCTCTTTGAGGCCCTCGGCATTGAACCGGATCCGGGAAAACTGCGGTATTACATCCTGCTGGATGAACTGTTTTAGACAGGGATGGACGCTGCGGCTTACGGGTGATATAATTGCCTGCGGCGGGGAGCAGAATCATGATACTGGAAAACGGAAAAATACGGATCAGAAATGCCGCGGCCGGCGATGCGAAGATACTGGCTGCCTGGTGGAATGACGGGAGCGTTATGGCGCACGCGGGATTTCCCAACGGGCTCGGGATCACCGAGGAAGAGATCAGAGTAAAAATCGGGCAGGAGAGCGACGAAACGGTCCGCAGACATATCATTGAATATGAAGGGCGGCCGATCGGCGAGATGAATTACCGGAATCTGGGAGAGCGGCAGTACGAAATAGGCATTAAGATCTGTGATGCGGGCATGCAGAACCGGGGACTCGGCAAGGTCATTCTGACGATGTTTATCCGCGGACTGTTTGAAAAGTTCGGCTGCGAGCGGATCAGACTGGATACGAATCTGAAGAACACCAGAGCTCAGCACGTCTACGAAGAACTTGGTTTTCGGAAGATGAGGACGAATCTCAATTCCTGGAAAGATCAGCTGGGCCGGGATCAGTCGTCGGTGGACTATGAACTGACTTCAGAGGATTTCAGAGCGTTCGAAACGGTGTGACCGGATCGGATCAAAGGGACAGGAGAACGAAAGTATGAATGTTTATATGGCCTTTTCGCTTTTTTCGCTGATGATCCTGCTTTACTGGATCATTACGGAGCTGTTCGCGATCTTTTTCCGTTTTACCGGTCTGCCGGACGAAAAGGCGCGTTTTCAGGTCATTTCCCTTTTGACCGGCTGCGGCTTTACCACCCGGGAAAGCGAAATGATCCTGAATACCCGGCCGCGCCGGAGACTGGCGCGGATCACGATGCTTTTCGGCTATGTGTTCAATATCACGATCGTTTCAGCTTTTATCAACGTCTTTTTCTCGCTGAAGGTGGCGCAGATCGGCGACTATCTTCCGGTCATCCTGATCCCGCTGGGCGTGGTGACGATCATCTTTATCTTTGTCCGTGTTCCGGCAGTCCGCGCCTGGGGAGACCGGAAGCTGGAACGCCTGGCCGACCGCATGATCCGCGGAGATGCGGGAAATACGGTCATGCCGCTGGACAATATCGGCAAGGGAACGATCGCGCTGATCACACTGAAAAATATCCCGGAGCAATACCGGGACGTTCCGCTCTCGCGGCTCGGCCTGCGCGCGGAGACCGGAATCCTGGTCATGCTGGTCGAAACGCCGGACGGGAAGGCGGAGCCGGCCGTGGCGGATACGGTTTTTCATATAGGGGACAAACTCACCGTGTACGGTGATTATCCGACCATCTGCCGGACTTTTCATGCCCGCGAACGTTTTACGGAATAGAACGGAAGGAAGAAGAGGATAAGAGGCAATGAAACTGACTGATCTTTTCAGTCTTCAGGGAACACTGTTCGCCATGATGCTGATCGGCGCGTGGATGAAGAAGCGCGGCATCATCAGTGAAGAAGGGAAGCGCTGCCTCAGCGATCTCTGCATCAACGTCGTCATTCCCTGCAATATCTTTAAATCCTGCCTGATCGATTTGGAACCGGGCGTTCTGAAGAACTGCGCGCTGCTGATCCTTTCCGCCGTCCTGCTGCAGCTCCTCTGCCTTCTGCTGAACCTGTTTCTGTTCAACCGTTATGAAGACAGGCAGAAGAAGGTCCTGCAGTACTGCACCATCGTTCCCATGAGCGGTTTTCTGGGCAATCCCATCGCGGAAGGCCTTTACAGCTCGATCGGCGTTCTTTACACGTCAATCTTTTTGATCCCCATGCGGATCATCATGTGGTCGGTGGGGACGACCTATTTCGTCTCCGGCGCTGTCATCGACAAAAAGAAGCTGATCAAAAATGTGCTGACGCATCCCTGTCTGGTCGCGATCTATCTGGGCGTGATCTGCATGATCACACAGGTTTCGCTGCCGAAGATCCTGACCGAAACGCTGCGGTACGTCGGGAACTGCAATTCGGCGCTGACCATGTTTATCGTCGGGACGATCCTGGCAGATGTTCGCTTCCGGGAGATCCTGAATAAAGACACGCTTCTTTTCAGCGTGCTGCGTCTGATCCTGCTGCCGGCGGCGGCTTTCGGGCTGGGATCCCTGCTGCGCCTGGACAGCGTATCGCTCGGCGTCAGCGTTCTGATGACCGGGATGCCGGCCGGCGCGACGGCGGCTATTTTTGCCGCACGCTACAACAGCGACGCACCTTTCGCTACCAAATGCGTTGTAACGACCACGCTGCTTTCCATGCTCACCCTGCCGCTGTGGAGCTGGCTGGCCGGGTAAGCCGGCGGATTCCGGCGTTTTCCTGCTTTCGGACGAAAGAAAGCCGCTTCTTGACCGATCGGTCAAGAAGCGGCTTTTTCGGCATCTGACTTTTTTCCGTCAGATCACAGCGATTTTTAATATCTCGCAGAGATCCCGGATGATCTCCGTGTTGTCGCCGTAGGAGACGATGTAGTGCTGGCACATCACCTTCTGGGCGAAGCCTTCGGTGTCGGCCAGTTTGACCTCGAGACCGGGCAGCTGCGGCGCGGGCTGCGTCCAGCCGGCTTCCTCCCAGCGGCGCGGCGTCAGGCCTTCGCCGGTCACCAGGTGCATGCCGTAGCGTCCGTTTGTTGCAAAGAGACGGCAGAGCGTTACCGGGCCGGTCTTCAGCTTCGAAACGTTCAGAATGCCCTCGGAGAGCTCGCCGAAGGCGGCCGGCATCACGGTGACGGGGCCGTCCGTAGCTTCCGCCGGGACAAAGTCCGGCACGCCCGCCAGCACCCGGTCGGCAAAGAATTCGTAGAATTCCAGATAGTACGCGCACTGGCCGGTCAGCGCTTTCACGATCAGCTGCGTGACGCCGCCCAGGCAGTCGTTTTCGGGAACGGTGCACAGCCCGTCTTCGTCGGAGAGGAGCATGAAGACCGGCGCCGGCGGGAAGCCGAGCAGCTTTTTCATGCCGTCCACGTCCTTGAGCGAGACGGCGCCGTAGCCTCTTTCATCGCAGATGGCTTTTACGGCCAGATAGTAGCCGGCCGCTTTTTTGAGGCTTTCGGGATCCGCCGGCTTTAAGAACTTCCAGTTCGCCATGGCCTTGTCGACTACCGCCTGCTTTTCTTCTTCCGTGATCTTCTGATAGCGCTGTTCGATCTCCAGCATCTCGAAAGTCTCGATCTCCGGGCCGACGACACGCTTTAAGGAGCTGCCGTCGCAGAGAGTCGCGTAAAGGTTCATGTCGCGGTAGCCGGCCATGCCGGTCTTGGCACTCCGCAGATAGGCCGCTGCCGCCGCCGCCTTCGCAAAGCGGGCCACAGCCGGAGCGCGGGAAGGAAGCCCGACGATGTCGTAAACGTAGCGGAAAGTATAGCCCAGATCCTGGAAGGTCTTGCGCAGCGCGCTGGTCCCGGCCTGATCCGCCGTCGTCACCAGCCGGCCTTCCTCCATCCAGCCGCATAAGCCCCAGAGCACCATCGGTTTGTGGCGGTACGGTTCGGTCACTTTGATTACTGCGTGCGACGGGATCCATCCGGCCACGCACAGCACCAGACAGTCAAAATCCTTTCCGGCCAGCGTATCCAGCGCTTTCCGGATATCCTTTTCCTCCGGGTCGTCCGTCACGGGATAGCAGGAGATAAGCTCCGCTCCCTGCGCCTTCAGGGCTTCCTCAGCTGCCCCGCACTTCTTTACGATCAGTTCTTTCGGTGTATTGACCTCGCCGAAGCCGATAAAAGCGATCTTACTCATAATACTTTCTCCTCCCATTCGCAAAATCTTCGGTAACTCTCGGTATAATCACGGCCGGAGGGTTCATAGACCCTGGCCGTTTCGACGGCTGCTTTCGCGGCGGCGGCCACGCTCGGGAACAGGCCGATGGCGGTCCCCGCCAGAATGGCGCTTCCCAGGCAGGACGTTTCGCTGTTTTTCAGGGTGACGATCCGTTTTCCGGAGACATCCGCCTTGATCTGGCACCAGAGCGGGCTTAAAGCGCCGCCGCCCATGGCGCGGATCTCTTCACAATCCGCGTTCAGCACTTCCAGATCCTGTTTGAGCATGTAGGCCACGGATTCGAGGATCGCCCGTACGGCGTGCGCGCGTCCGTGCTCCATCGTGAAGCCCAGGAAAGCGCCGCGCGCATCGGGCTTGTACTGCGGGATGACGATGCCGCAGAGGTACGGCAGGAAGGTCAGGCCCGCGCAGCCCGGTTCGATCTTTTCCGCCAGCTCATCCAGTTCGCGGAAGGACGAGCCCGGGCAGAAGCTGTCGCGGAACCAGCGAAGCGCCATGCCGGCCGTGGTCGACCAGGGCAGCAGCATGAACTTTCCGTCGTAGTTCTTGTGACAGGGAACTTTGTTCCCGGCCCGGTAAGGCGGCACCGTCTCGGACGGCAGGCAGATCACGAGCGCGGTGCCGGTCATCTCGCTGATGATCCCCTTCTCGGTGACGCCGGCGCCGATGGAGGCCGTGAGCTGGTCGATGGCACCGGTCACGACAGTCGTTCCGCGGTAGGTCCCGACCGGCGTGCCGCTCTTTAGGATCCGCGGCAGCTGTTCGGGGCGGATGCCGACGTAGTCCAGCATTTCCTGCCACCAGACTTCCTTTTGAATGTCAAAATAGATCGTGGAGGACTGCAGCGTCATCTCGGTCACGAACTCGCCGGTCAGCTTATACAGCAGCCAGTCCTCCAGCAGATAGATCCGGTGGATCTTCGCAAAGATCTCCGGTTCTTCCTGCCGGACCCAGAGCAGCTTGCAGGCGGGCCAGGTCGCGGTGATGTCCGCCTGCCCGGAGACTTCATAGACGCGCTGTTCGCCGAAGCGCGCGCGGATCTCGTCGGCCTGCTTCACGGCGCGGTTGTCCAGCCAGACGATGGCGTCCCGAAGCGGCCTGCCGCTTTCATCCGTTAAGATCATGGTCTCGCACTGGGTATCGATCGCCAGCGCGGTAAGCTGTAATCCTTCCGTTGCCTCTTCGTAGGCTTCGGAAAAAAGCGTCCAGTACGCTTCCGCGGGAAACTCCACGCGCTCGCCGAACGCATGCAGACTGTATTCCCGCTGCACCGTCCGGACCTCCTCCAGCCGTTCGTTGTAAACGACCATCTTGAGTGCGCTGGTCCCGATATCGGCTCCCATCAGATATTTCATAACTGACTCCGTTTCAGACCGTGATCAGCTGGGGCGCGATCTCCTTAAGAGCGGCAAGATCCTCCCCGGCGGCCCGGTCGGCATTGGTAATAATATAATCCGCGGCATTGACCGGCGCGATGTGCGCGAAAGCGGTCCGGCCCAGCTTGCTGGAGTCGGCGGCCACGATATGCATGGCAGAATTTGCCAGCATGATGCGGTCCAGCTCGACTTCCCGGTCGTAATAGGTCGTGAAGCCGTCCGCGGGACTGATCCCGTCCACGGAAAGGATCAATTTATCCGCATGATAGCCTTTCAGCTGCGCCACCGCATTGTCACCGTAAACGAACTGATAGCGCGCGTTGACCGAGCCGCCCAGAAGGACCACGTTGAAGTTCGGGTTCCCGGCCGCTTCCAGCGCGATCGTGATGGAATTGGTGACGAGGCTTACGTGCATCTCGGCAGGGATCTTCCGGAAGATCGCGAGCGTCGTCGTACCGGAATTGAGCATGATCGTGTCATACTCCTCGATCATTTCGACCACCCGGGCGGCGATCCTGTCCTTCTGCTCCCGGTTGACCGAAAGCCGCTGGTGCATCGTCATGTTGTAGTAGCTCTTGTAGGAGCTGACCGCCCCGCCGTACACCCGCGAGAGGAGGCCCTTGGCTTCCAGATCGGCCAGATCGGCCCGGACGGAAACTTCCGATACGTCAAAAAGCGCAGCCAGTTCCGTAACTTTGACGCGCCCCTGGCTGTTTACCAGCTCGGCGATCTTCTGCCGGCGTTCAAACTGTTCCATTTTTGTCGCTCCCGTACAGGCGGCGCTCAGCGCTGCTGCTGCAGATCGAAGTGCGGATCGTAGGCCTTCTCTTCCTCGGTGAATTTATGGAGGGTATTGACCACTTCGCCTCCGTTCCATTTCCGGTCGCCGACGTCCTCGGTCGTTCCCATGACCGTGATATTGACCTGGCGGCGTCTGGCCCGCACCTGGTCCCAGTCGATGAAATAGATGTGCGCGAAAAGCCCGCCGTCGATGGCACCGTCCTTGACGGTCATGGTCTCCGAACGTCCGAAGAAGCTGCTCCGTAAGTGCCCGTCCGTATTCATGCTGGTGAAATTGCCCGGCTCGTCCACATAGCGGCCGTACTGCGCGTGGATCGGACCCGGATGGCGGTACTGGTGCTCTTCCTTAAAGTCCGGGACCAGCTTCCGCATGATGTCCAGAAGATCGTGCTGCAGGTATTCCAGATCGAAGGTGTCGATGTCGTGCGAGCACTCCTGCACCATGACCGAGCAGGTGGTATGATGCGATACGATGCTGACCGTGCCGTTTTTGATGCCGGACGCCGCTACGATCTCGTTCACTTCTTTTGAAATATCGTGGAAAGTCGGGATCCAGCCCCGTGACTGCAGTTCCAGTTCTTTCTGATAGACTTTGAATTCCATGATCATTCTCCCGTTTGATTTGAGATTTTCCTTAACTTTCTTGCCGGCAGAGCTTTTCGCTCTGCTTTATCTGCTTCCTGCCCGGGCGGGCAGGCTGTTTCTATGCTTTGCCGCTGTTTAAGCGCTGGCCGACGGCGCCGCCGGGATGATCCAGCGCGAACTGCTCGTTCTGAAAGCCCGTTTCCTCGATCAGCGCGGCCTGCAGCGCGTGGATGGACTATGTCGACATGGCCGCCGCCCAAGGGCTGGCGCTTCATCGGAGCGACGTGATCCTCCCTGCTGATCTCAGGGAGCGGCATGACGCCATGGTGGAGGAGCGAAATCGGCGGCTCCAGGCGGAACGGGATCGCCGGGAGGCAGAGTGGCGCAGACAGCGAGCGGCGGAAAAGGAACGCGAAGAGATGGCTCGTGAGGCCCGAGGCAAATCCTATTCCACGCTTCGCAAGAAACTGGAGCGGAAGTACGCCTGGGCCGCAGACGGCTATCAGATCATCATCCCGGACGGAGAAAAGGCCATCGAAGACG
>JAFZRH010000068.1 GCA_017619975.1 Lachnospiraceae bacterium
ACTTGACCGCCGTCTGGGCGACCGCGTTCACGCAGTACAGGCGGAGCGAAGTGATGTTGGCCACGTCCGCGAGATGCTCGAAGTGGTCGTAGCCTGCGCTGCGGGTAATGACGCTCTTCTTGACGCCGGTGTGCAGATACTCTTCCGGAAGCTTGGAATGGGTCTTCGTGGAGATGAGGTCCGGCAGCTCCAGATCGGGATGTTCCGACATGTAGTGCTGCAGGTTGTCCGGGGTGATCAGGGACGTCCAGCCCTTGGGAAGCAGGCCCTTTTCGATCGCCGCATCGGTTTCTTCTTTCAGGTGGTCCAGCTCCGCGCCGAGCGCCTCAAAATAACAGATATCGTACTTTGCCATGTGTGCCCTCCTATAGCATATGTCTTATATGTAACATTGCATAAAATAACTAACTGCAGTCCAAACCCATCTTAGCAAGGGAAAAACGCCTTGTCAACAACGGATTCTTTTCAAACGCTCGCTGCCTCGAGCAAACTTTCTCAGCTCCGGTCCGCTTCGCTTCCAAGTCGCTTCGAAAGTTCACTTCGGGCGCGCTCGCTGTTTGAGATCACTCCGCCAGCCCTTCGGCAACGCCCAGAAGCACGATGCCGATCATTACCACCGCCACCGGAACGTACTGCTTCTTCGTCAGCCTTTCTTTAAGGAAGATCCGCGACAGGATCAGGGAAACGATGCTGTAGGCTGCGATCATCGGCGCGGCAACCACGCCCTGCCCGCTCATCGCGTAGACGTAGGCGGCCTGGCCGGCGGTCTCCAGCACGGCGGCCGTGACGCGGTTCCCCTGCTTTTTCAGCACGAGCCTTTCCTTTTTAATGAAGACCAGGTACAGCAGCAGGATGATTCCGACGATCAGGAAGGTAAATTCGTAGGAAATGTTCGCGACACTCTCGAAATTCTCTTCGGTCACATTCAGCAGCGGCGTCGCTTCGACGTCGTCTAGGTAATAGGCATCGAAGAAGGTGCCGAGCGCATCCAGGATGCAGTAAAGGATCGGCATGAGAAATGCCACGAAGCCGATCGAGTATTTTTTGTTTTCCGCCGTGATGGGCGTTTCCGCCTTATCCTTCCGGTACTCCATGAGCCCCAGGAAGAAGATCCCGGCGCAGATGAGCACCACGCCGACCGCGGAGATCCAGTCCATGGCCTGCCCCAGCACGACCAGGCAGAGAATGCAGGTCACGGCGCCGGAGGAGTTCTGGATGGGCGACGAAATGGACAGCTGCAGGTAGCGGAGGCCGAAATAGCCCACCGTCATGGACAGAATGTACATCGCGGAGACCGGCAGGTAAACCAGCATGTTCCGCGGGTCATAGCTGCCTTCGAGCGTCAGCAGCAGGTACAGGGCGTGCAGACCCATGACAAAGCCGACAGCCACCGAAGTCCACAGGTGGCTGTGCCTTTCTTCGGGATCGGCGCCGCGTTTATAAAAGAGATCGGCTGCGCCCCATGCAAGCATGGTGACGAGCGCATAAATAAACCACATGTGCGTTAAGGCTCCTTACTCGTTATCCAGGATCTCTTCATCGGGATCAAAGAAACGGTCTTTTTTCTTTATCGCCTGCATCAGTGCCATGCGTTCCTCGTTGCCGAGCACCACTTCCGCCTGCCCTTCCTTGATCTCCTTCAGATAGGTATAGCAGGTGTTCCGGCTGTGGATGACGTTCAGGAGGAAGCCGGTGTTGTTCAGGTCCAGCATGGCCAGGACGAAGCTTGCCTGCCCGCCCATGCCTTCGAAGGCGTTGTAGTGGATCACGGCGACCTTCTGATAGGAATTGACGATGCTGCGGTTGAAAAGACGCATCACGTCCTTGTCGGCCTTTTCCAGATCCTCGAGCTTTTCGACGCGGCCAATGAGGCCGGAAACGGTGTCTTCCAACGAAGCCGCGTCTTTTCCGCGCATAAACAAGTCATATCCGCGACAAAGTTTGATATACTTCGTCAGCCAGAAGATCATGAGGGCAAGGAAGATCAGCACCAGGATGAGCAGGACCAGGACGGCAGTGTCGGTCGAAATGCCGAGTTTTGTCAGAATACTCTCTTGCATGGGAACCTCCTATTTCAGCCTGTCGGTAATGCGTTCCAGATCTTCGACCGAATAATAGTCGATGACGATCTGGCCTTTGTCCGGCTCGGTGCGGCGGATGGTGACCTTGGTGCCGAGCGTCTTGCGGAGCCTGAGCTCCCACTCGTCGTAGGCCGTCCGGTCAGCTGCCCGCCAGTCGGGCTCTTCGGTCTTCTCCGGCTGGTTCATGCGCTTGACGAGCCGTTCGGTTTCGCGGACGCTGAGCGCCTTTTCCGTGATCTCTTTCGCGGCTTCAAGCTGTTTTTTCTTATCGGAAAGCCCTAACAGCGCGCGGGCATGGCCTTCGCTTAAGGATCCGTCCATGACCATGGCCTGGACGCGTTCGTCGAGTTTTAAAAGGCGCAGGCTGTTCGCAACCGCGCTGCGGCTCTTGGAGACCTTTTCTGCGAGCTCTTCCTGTTTCAGGCTGAAGTCCGTCATCAGCTGGCGGTAAGCCTGGGCTTCTTCGATGGGATTGAGGTCTTCGCGCTGGATGTTCTCGATCAGGGCGACCTCGGTCAGTTCCTGTTCGCTCAGTTCCCGCACGATGACCGGGATCTTCGTAAGACCCGCCATCTTGGCGGCGCGCCAGCGGCGTTCGCCGGCAGCGATTTCGAAATGGTCGTCTTTCGGGACGACGAGGATCGGCTGCAGCACGCCGCGCTGACCGATCGAATCCGCGAGTTCCCGTAGGGCGCTTTCATCAAATAAGACACGCGGCTGGCTCGGACGCGGCTCCACCTGTGAGATCGCGACTTCGCGAATAATTTCCCCCTTATCCACCGATTTTTCCACATTTGAAGGGCTATTTGTGGATAACTCTTCGTTGATAAGAGAATTTTCCGGAGTTTTTTCCACTTTTTCCTCGGGATATCCCGGAATCAGGGCTCCAAGTCCTCTGCCCAGTGCATTTTTCCTTGTCATAACTTCCTCTTTCTGCGCCGTGCGGAAAACGGCAAAATCTTTACTCCGGCCTGTGCTTTACGACTTCCTTCGCGAGCTGCCGGTAGGCTTCGGCGCCGGCTGAGCGGGAATCGTAGAGATTGATCGGCAGACCGTGGCTGGGTGCCTCGGCAAGCCGCACGTTCCGCGGAATGATGGTCTTATAGATGTTCTGGCGGAGGTTTTCCTTGACGTTCTCCACCACCTGCATGGACAGGTTGGTCCGGGCGTCATACATCGTAAAGACGACGCCTTCGATCTCCAGTTTGGGATTGAGGCTTTTCTGCACCAGTCCGATGGTATACAGCAGCTGGCTCAGGCCTTCGAGTGCATAGTATTCGCACTGGATCGGAACGAGGACCGCGTCAGCTGCGGTCATGGCGTTGATGGTCAGCAGATTGAGCGAGGGCGGGCAGTCGATCAGGATGTAGTCGTATTCGTCCTTCACTCCGGCGAGGCCGTTCTTCAGGATGTACTGGCTCTTGGGGATGCCGATGAGTTCAACTTCCGCGCCGGCCAGGTGCACCGTCGCCGGCAGGACGTCGACGCCTTCGACGACCGAAGCGTAACGGCATTCTTCCAGCTCGCACTCTCCGATCATCAGCTGATAAACGGTCATATCCAGATTGTCCTTGTCCAGGCCGAGCCCGCTTGAGGTGTTGCCCTGCGGATCCATGTCGACCGTCAGGACCTTTTTGCCCAGCTCAGC
>JAFZRH010000069.1 GCA_017619975.1 Lachnospiraceae bacterium
TCTTGTACGTTACAAAGTCGCGCATGGTACGCGGGCTCAGCATCTGATGGAACGGGCAGATCTGAACAGGATTCTGGTATACGGAGTAGGCGAAGGCCACCACGTAGTTGCGCATCATGTTCATGTTCACGATCTCGTCGACCAGACCCAGCTCGCCGCAGGCGAACGGACGGGACTTGGCCGCGTAATCCTGGATGATCTCGTTCATCTTCTTGATCGTGCCTTCCATGGACTCGCCGGCCTTGTATTCCTTGGCCAGACGGCGGGAGTACATGGCAGCCGCCGCGGTCTCGCCGTGCATGACGTAGATTTCGGTCGCAGCCGTGCCCAGGCTGAACGCGTTGGTGTCGTTGCCCTGCGGGCCGCCCATGACGTAGTGCGCCGCGGCGGTACCCTTGCGGAGCGTGATCTCCAGCTGCGGGATGTGGCTGTTCTGGATAGAGTAGATGAGGGATTGGCCCAGGCCGAGCAGCTCGGCTTTTTCGGCGTCGTCGCCGACGTCGATGCCGGTGGTATCCTGGATCCAGACGATGGGCAGTTTGTCGCGGGCGCACAGGGTGACGAACTCATTCATCTTGATTAAGCCCTGACGGTACAGCTTACCGCCGATACCCACGGAGTTGGGATTCTGATCCAGCTTGTATTCCGGATAGTGCATCAGCAGGCCCTGGACGTTGGCGATGACGCCGACCAGCAGACCTTCGGCCTTCGCCAGACCGGCCACGATTTCCGGACCGTAGCCCTTCTTGTATTCCAGGAACTGGCTCTTGTCAAAGAGACGGCCGATGACGTCGTAGATGTCGTAGGTGCGCTTCTTGTCCATCGGGATCAGGCTGTAGAGATCGTTCGGATCGAGGGCCGGAAGAGCCGGATCGTCGACCCGGAAGAACTCCGGATTGTAGGCGGGCAGGAAGGACATGTACTTCTTGATGCCGTCCAGTACGCCGTAATCGTCCGCATAGACTTCACGGAAGAAACCGGTCTGACCGTAGTGGATCGGAACGGATCCGGGAGGCGTGGCAACGAGGCCCTTGCCGGCTTCGATCAGCGCCATGGCAGCTTCTTCATCCACATAGCCCTTCGGGTTCATGCCGCCCACGATGCCGGCACCGCCGACGGCCATGTTGGCCTTCTGGTGCGCGATCAGGATGGTCGGGCTGATGGAGTGATAGCCGCCGCCGGCCGGGTTGGTTCCGAAGATGCCGACGATGACCGGAACACCCATCTGCTCCAGTTCCACGTTGCGATAGAAAGGCGTGCCGCCGCCGCGGCGGTTCGGATACACCTTCTCCTGCTCGTCCAGCTTAACGCCGGAGCAGTTTAAGACGTAGACCAGCGGAATGTGCAGGCACTTCGCCGTATCGGAGGCACGCAGCAGGTTGTCGGCCTGTCCGGGGATCCAGGCGCCGGCCAGCTTCTTGTTGTCGGAAGCAACGATCAGTGCCCAGTGGCCGCTGATGCGGCCCAGGCCCTTCACGATGGCGGTGGAGCCGTGGGAGTTGTGCTGCGGGTTGTAAAGACTGTTCAGAGGGCACCAGGTACCCGGATCGACCAGGTATTCCAGACGCTGCATGGCGGTGAGCTCGCCGCCTTTGTTCACGGCTTCATCGGGCTTGCCGGCCTGAATGGCGTTGACGGCAGCTTCGTACAGCTCTTTCTCAATGGCCAGGATCTGCTGCTCGTTCGCTTCATTGCGGGCGCGCAGCGGCTTGCCGACCTGAGGCATGGCCTGGAAGTAGCTGGGCATTGAATAGAATCCCATATTGTTTTTCCTCCAAATGTTATTTCAAAGGGATATCGTTCAGGCCTTCGGCACCTTGATGAACGCCTGGCCGGGGTCGATGTCGTGACGGATCGTCTTGATGATGTCCGGGGTCGGGCCTTCCATCAGCTGGGCTCTTTCGTCGATGATCAGCGGGAAATCCGGGATCGCGGCCTTGATCTCTTCCGGCGTGGAATAAGGATAATAGTAGGCCAGATACATTCTCTTGGACTCTTCGTCGAACTTCATGATGCCCATGTCGGTGACGACCATCTGCGGGCCGCGGTTGCCGGGCAGGCCGACTTTTTCACGTCCGCCGGGGCCGTCCATCCAGCCGCAGGAGGTGATGTAGTCGACTTTGTTCACGAATTTGGTCTTGTCGAGCTTGATCATGATGATGGTGTTGCAGAAGCCGGCAATGCCGTTGGCGCCGCCGGAACCGGTGAAGCGGACCTGAGGCTTGACATAATCGCCCTTGCCGTAGATGCAGGTGGAGTTCACGTTGCCGTAAGGGTCGATCTGGGCGCCGCCGATGAAAGCGATCAGACGGTCGGAATCATGCAGCCACTCGTTGGCCTCGAAGCCCACGAAGCGGATGTTCGGCCACTGCACGGCGCAGTGCGCCATGAAGCGCAGGTCGCCGACGGAACGCGGCACTTCCACGGGGGAGCAGTCCATTAAGCCGCTCTCCACGATGGGATGGCAGCTGGGGCAGATCACGGCCTTGGCCAGGGAAGCGCCGATCAGCGGCAGTCCCGTGCCGACGATAACGATCTGGTTCTCTTTGATGTTCTTTGCAATGGCGAAAGCCTGCATTTCGGACATGGTATATCCGTAGGTTTTGTAGTCGTACATAGTCGTTTTGCCTCCTGCCCTTAGTGTCTCGTGGAATAGCCCAGATGCGGCTCGACGCGCAGATCCGTAAGTCTCTTGCCGCCGATCACGTCAAGCAGCTCTTCGTGCGTCTTCACGCCGTACACGTATTTCTGGAGATAATCCTTGAAGGTCTCGGGAACCTTGGTGCCGTCGGCGGCATCCTTGGCAGCCTGTTCGGCCTTTTCGGCAGCCGCTGCCAGCTTGGCGTCGGCGGGCTTTAAGTCAGCCGCCTTGCGGGCCTTGGCGGCAGCCTTCGCCAGCTTGGCGACGGCATCGGCCTCGTCCACATAGTTGGAAGCTTTGTCGTATTCCTTTAAGGTCTTGTCGTCATTGTCATAGTAGCCGTAGCACTGGCTCGGCCAGGCGCCGAACGGCGCGCGGACAACGGCGTCAACGCATTCACCGAAGATCTTGGTCAGAGTCGGGTCGCGGCGGATGTACTCGTCGCTGACGATCTCTTCGCAGGTCACGATGGTGCGCTTTGCGGCGATGGCGATATCCACGTCGTGGAATTCATCGCCCAGCAGGATGCAGGTGCCGTCCGGAGAGGCCTGCTGCACATGGATGATCGCGCAGTCCAGCTTCGGGACGGGGACAGCCACGACTTTTTCGCCGGGGTTGAAAGGATTGTCCACAAAGGCAAGCTTTAAGTTGTCAACGCTGGGAAGCTCTTTGCGCTTCTCTTCGCTGATGCCCCAGTACTCGCACAGACCGGAGCCCATCATCAGACGGACGGGCAGGAAAGGCAGGCCTAAAGAGGCGGCATGCAGCTGCAGCATCAGAACGTCCTGGCTGTAGTCTTCGTAGATCATTTCGCCCTTCTCAATGGCAGCGCGGAAACGGCGGGATACGTTGGTGTAGCCGGAGTTCGCGGTGTAGCAGTTAATGTAAACTTTTACACGGCCTTCTCCGATCAGCATATCCCAGTCACCGCCGGCGGGACCCGCCCAAACGGTGAAGTCGGTTTTGCCCTGACGAAGGATCTCATAGGCTGCGGCATAGGGCTTCCGGTTGGTGGTAAAGCCGCCGAAGCAGATGGTGTCGCCGTTTTGCACGTACTTTTCAACGGCTTCCGACAAGGTGCATACTTTGTTCATAATAAATGATATCTCCTTTCGGTTTATCATACTTTGTCAGATATTATATTAGCAAGGTTTTCCCCCGAAGTCAAACAAAACCTTGCTGATATTGACCTATTCTGATGAAAAAAACGATATTTTCTCTTTAATACCGATCTTGCGCCGCCGCCCGTAAATAAAAACGCGAAAAACAGCCTTTCGTTCTTGACAGAGTCCCCTCCGAGTGAGTAAAATGAAGGCGGTATAAAACTGTCCGATACGGTTTCCGGGAGGATAAAGTATGGAAATGGTTCTGTTTGAGGAAAAAGGTCTTGTGGGGGTAATCACCATTAACCGCCCCAAGGTCTTGAATGCGCTGTGCTCTCAGGTTCTGGATGAACTGAATGAAGTGCTGGATTCGATCGATACGAAGAAGCTCCGCTGTCTCGTCGTGACCGGTGCCGGGGAAAAATCCTTCGTGGCCGGCGCGGACATCTCCGAGATGAGCACCCTGAATAAAGAACAGGGCGAAGCCTTCGGCAGGAAGGGAAACGACGTCTTCTTAAAGCTGGAAGCGTTCCCGCTTCCGACCGTTGCGGCCGTGAACGGTTTTGCTCTGGGCGGCGGCTGTGAGCTGGCGATGGCCTGTGATATCCGCTACTGCAGCGAAAACGCCATGTTCGGCCAGCCGGAAGTCGGTCTGGGCATCACGCCCGGCTTCGGCGGCACGCAGCGTCTGGCCCGCATCGTCGGTACCGGGATGGCCAAGGAGCTGGTCTTCTCCGCCCGCAACATCAAGGCGCCGGAAGCGCTGCGCATCGGCTTGGTAAACGCGGTATATCCGGCCGAAGAACTGATGCCCGCCGTCATGAAGCTGGCGGAACGCATCGCGAACAACGCCCCCATCGCCGTCCAGGCCGCGAAACGCGCCATGACGGAAGGGATCTCCCTGCCGATCGGTCAGGCCGTTGTCTGTGAAGAAAAAGCCTTCGGTTCCTGCTTTGCGACCGAAGACCAGCGGGAAGGCATGGGCGCCTTCTTAGAGAAGAGAAAACCCACCGGGTTTGTGAACAGGTAGGGAGCAAGTCGCCCTCACCCTGTCAGCTTCGCTGACATCCCTCCCCCGCTTCCGGGGGAGGGCAAGAAATAAAGATAATTTTTTAGGAGGAACCTCACTATGAAAGTAGCAATTTTCGGCGCCGGCACTATGGGCAGCGGTATCGCCCAGGTTTTTGCAGCCAAGGGACACACTGCCCTGATGTACGCTTCCAGCGTAGCATCCGCTCAGCGTCACAAGGACAAACTCTCCGCTTCCCTGCAGAAGCGCGTTGACAAGGGCAAAATGACTCAGGAAGCCAAGGACGCCTTAATGGCCAACGTTCTGGTAGAGGAAAAGTCCGCAGCGGCCGACGCCGATCTGGTCATCGAATGCGTCAAGGAAGAAATGGCAACCAAGCGCGAACTGTTAAACGAACTGGATGCGATGTGCAAGGAAAGCACCATTTTCGCGACCAACACCTCCTCTCTGTCCGTGACCGAGATGGGTCTTGGCTTAAAGCACCCGGTCATCGGCATGCACTTCTTCAACCCTGTGCCTTCCATGAAGCTCATCGAAGTCATCCGCGGCGCGAATACCACCGATGAGACCTTCGACTTCATCTACAAGCTGAGTCAGGAAATCGGCAAGGATCCGATCGAAGTGGCGGAAGCCCCCGGCTTCGTCGTCAACCGTGTCCTGATTCCCGAGATCAACGAAGCCATCGGCCTGGTCGAGACCGGCGTTGCCTCCGTCGAAGACATCGACAAGGCCATGAAGCTCGGCGCCAATCATCCGATGGGCCCGCTGGAACTGGGCGATTTCATCGGTCTGGACGTCTGCCTGGCGATCATGGACGTTCTGTACAGCGAGACCGGCGATCCCAAGTATCGTCCTGCTCTTCTGCTTAAGAAGATGGTCCGTGCCGGCAAGCTCGGCCGCAAGTCCGGCAAGGGCTTCTACGATTACAGCAAGTAATTGGTCATTTTTTCACAAAAACGGCCCGGCGCGCAGGCGCCGGGCTTTGTTATGCGGCTGTGAGCCTTTTGTTCAGCGGATTTCCCAGGCTTCCGTCAGCTTGGCCAGCAGGGTCTTCAGCTGCTCTTTCTCCGTTTCATCGAGGGCTCCGAAGATATCGCGATGTCCCCGCTGCGCCGCTTTCTCCTTTCCCGCCTCGGTCAGGGAGACCGTCACTCTGCGGTGATCTTCCTCCAGACGGATGCGGCTGATGAGGCCGCGGGCTTCCATTTTACCTAAAAGCTCCGAAAGCGAGCCGGGCATAACGCCCATCAGTTCCGTCAGCTCGCGCTGGGACAGGCTTCCGCCGCCCAGATCCAGCAGCCTGAGGACGCGGCGCGTTCCGCGGTGCTCCAGCGGCAGGCGCTCCAGTGCTCTGTGCGAACGGATCCACAGGCCCATCAGGCTGTCCGGATCCGGCATGGGCGGGAAGGGCCTGCCCATGGGATGCGGACCGAAGGGACCGTGCGCAGGCATGCCTTCCGGACGAGGGCAGCCGGGTCCGAAATCACCGGGCTGAGGGCAGCCGGGTCCGAAATCACCGGGGCGATGGCAGCCGGGCCCTCTCATGCCTTCCGGGCGGCAGTGTCTGCGGTGCCCTTCCTTCCTGTTTTCATCGGGGCAGTTGATGTTTTCGTCGGTGTTGTTGATGTTTTCGTCGGTGTTGTTGGCAGTGTTGTCACAGATTTCAGCATTTTTGATTTCAGTCATTCGTCAGTCTCCTTTCTTTGTGCAAAAATCTTTATGTACCTAAAGAATACAAAACATTCTGTTATTTGTCAAGGTACCTAACGAATATTTTTTGTGAACTTTCTGTGAACACATTCGGTTCTTACATCCACGCTAAAAGGCCTGTGAAAGGAGGAACGGCCCCCTTCTCACAGGCCCTTATGACGCCGTCGCGCCGCACGGCACTTAGTCCAGCTTAAACAGGTTCAGACCGATCTCCTCGTCGTAATACCGATCGATCTGTCCGTCGATCACACGGATGACCATCTCTCCCGTCGCGCTGATGACCGCACGGCTTAAATGACCGCCGAAGACCTCGCCTTTCTCGTTTCCGGCACTCATATGCAGGTGCGCGTAATACGCCCCTTTCATCGTGGAGATGGTGCCGGTCAGCGATACGATTTCAAAAACCCCTTCAAAATGATTGCCGTAAAACTTCTTTTCCTCCGTATTAAAGACGCCGACCGTAAACTCTTTTACGGCGCCGAGCGCGGAAATCTCCGCCAGACGGATCTCTTCTGCCGCCGCCACCTTCTGCAGCTGTTCCAGGATTTCTTCCCCTTTATCAAAGCGCACGAAGATCGTATCTCCAAACCGTTTGTACTGCATGCTTCCCCCTCTCCTGCCGGAAAAATAAAATCTGCCGCCGAAATATCCGGTACACTGTGCCGGGTTCAGGCATTGACGCTGTCCCCGTCCAGACTGCCGCCATCCGTTGTGCCGTTCAGTTCTCCGCCGGCTTCCTGGGCACTGTCTTTTAAATTCTCATCTGTTTCCGCCCACAGCGCTGTCAGCGAGGCGCCGCATTCCGGGCAGGTTTTTGAACCCAGACTGATCTTTTTCCCGCAGGCCGGACAGAAAAACTGAAGACCTTCCTGCGTTTTTTCCTCTTCCGGCACCTGCGCCACCGCATCCATCGGCACATATTCCGGCATTTCCTGATTATAGGCCGGTCCGCCGTTCATGATTTCTTCTTTTCCCATGTCAACTCCTTCTGATCTTGCTGTCGGAGCGCCGGCGTCTTCGCGCCTGCCGTACTTCCGTTTTTTCAGTTTTCGACTGGTTCCGTTTTTATTCTATCTGATTTTCTTTAATTTCTCAAGCAGTTTGCGGCAGCCTTTTTCAAGATCCCGAAAAGTCCGTTCAGGGATCCGCGTCATCTATTTCACCTTCAATCCCCGCAGGGTCTCTTTCTGCGCCGGGCTGATGCGGTAACTTTCCAGGGCTTTCTGAATCGCTTTGTTGTGTGTCCGGGGATCCAGCCGGCGGTTTTCGAGATACGGCAGGACGGCTCTGTACTGCTTGGCCAGCGCCGTGGCAAAGTACCAGGCGATCATCATATTGACATAATATTCCTCCGAACGAACGGCAGCGACCGTTTCGGGATACGCCGGATCGAAATCTCCGTCCAGGAAATGCTCCATCAGCATCCCGATTGCAAAGCGCAGCGTGTAGGTGTGATCCGAACACAGCCACTCCGTTACGGCCGTCAGCAGCTCCGGACGGTTCTTCCGGAACACCTTCGGCGAGAGCTGGTCGCAGGTCGCCCAGTTGTCCACGTACGGCAGAAAGCGCCGGACTGCGTTCAGGCAGAGCGAAAAGTCTTTAATCTCCCCCAGCAGAAAAGCATGCAGCTGGTTTTCGTCAAAATACCGGTGCGGCAGATCCCACAGAAAGACGATCGTCTCCTGCTGCTTTGCCAGTTCCTTTGCATACTGCCGCAAAGCAGGCGTCCGCACGCCGATGATCCTCTCCGGATCGACGTTCGGGATCAGTTTTGTCTGAAATTCGCGGTATTTTTCGTCCTGAAGAGCGAACAGCGTCCGACGGATCTCTGTCAGGATCGTCTCTTCGTTTTCTTCGGTCTCGCGGATCTGCATCGGCCGTTTCCTCCCGCTGTAAGCTGTTCGGCATTTTATCCGTTCCCGTTCATTCTATTCATTCCGCCGGCATGCGTCAAGTATTCTTTTGTCCTTCGCTTTCTTCACGCCTGCATATTGATTTTCTGTTCGCGAATATGTTATATTTTTCGCGAAATATGCTGTTTTCGGAAGGATGACGGAAATGAAGCTTGCATTTATCGGAACCGGGACCATGGGAGGCGGAATGGCCCGGAACCTGATCCAAAAAGGGGCCGATCTGACCGTGATCGCCCGGCGGCCTAAAGTGCGGGACGCGTTCCGCGCGCTGGGCGCCGAAGTATCCGACCGCAATCGGACGGCGGCAGCCTGCGAACTCGTTTTTCTCTGCCTGCCGGATGAAGCGGCCGTTGAAGACGTCCTGTTCGGAGAAGACGGCGTGCTGGCCGCCTCTCATCCCGCTGCAGACGCGGCTTTTCCTGATCCGGCCGCGCCGCGCCGCATCATAGCGGACTGCAGCACCATCAGCTACGGAAAAGCCCAGGAGTTTGCCGCGCGCTGCGAAGTCCTCGGTGCGGACTATCTGGATGCTCCCGTTTCCGGTCATCAGGCAAAGGCCGAAGCCGGAACGCTCTCCGTCATGGCCGGCGGAAAGGAAGAAGTCTTTGAGACGGTCCGTCCGTATCTGGAAATGATGGGCACGCAGATCCTCTACATGGGCCCTTCCGGCAGCGGACAGCTGACGAAGATGATCAACAACTGCGCGCTCAACATCTGCACGGCCTCCTTCTGCGAACTGATGCCCGTTGGCGTAAAGCTCGGTCTTTCGCCCGAAAAGCTCGGCGAGATCCTGATGAATGCCTCCGGCTCCAGCTACGCGTCGAAAACACTGATCCCCGAGATCCTGGAAGGCAATTTCGCGCACGGCTTCACTATGGAGCGCGCTTACAAGGACATGAAGAGCATGCTGGAAGTCTGCGAGCAGCTCTCGCTGCCGCTTCCGACCTTTCTGGGCTGCCTTGAGACCTATCAGCGGGCGCTTCGGACCGGCCGGGGCGATTTGTACAAAGGCGCCATGATCCGCTTTTACGAGGACCTGCTGGGCGTAAAATGCCGCAGGCCCGGTTTTGAGGAGGGTTAAAATGCTGCGGAAAAGCATGATGATCCATCCGGACGATTCCGTCGCCATGGTCCTGGAAGACAGTAAAAAAGGCGACGTGATCCGGACGCCCCGCGGCGAGATTACGCTGCTGGAGGACGTGGAATTTGCCCACAAAGTGGCCGTTGAACCGTTAAAGAAGGGACAGCCCGTCATCAAATATCAGGAAGAGATCGGCTACATGCTGGAAGATGCGTCGGCCGGCACCTGGATCCACAACCACAACATGGGCTGCGACCGCGGCAAAGTCAGGGGGGCAAAAGTATGAAATTCATGGGTTACCGGCGGCCGGACGGCCGCGTCGGCGTGCGGAACTATCTGGCGATCATCCCCTCCGTCTTTTGTGCCAACAGGACCGTGGAAAAGATCGCAGCCGGGATCCCCGGCTCCGTCCCGCTGCGCCATCCCGTCGGCTGCGCGCAGGTCGGTCTGGATCTGGAACTGACCGCCCGGACTTTAAAGGCCATGGCCTGCCATCCCAACGTGGGAGCGGTGCTGGTCGTCGGGCTGGGCTGCGAACGTTTTCCGCCGCGGGAACTGTATGACGCCGTCATCGCAAACGGCAAGCCGGCCGAACTCCTGATCATTCAGGAAGAAGGCGGCACCACGAAGACCATCGAACGCGGCATAGAGCTGGGCAAAAAGCTCATGGAGACCGTCAGTGCACAGAAACGTGAGCCCTGCGACGTCTCGGAGCTCATCATCGCGACCAAATGCGGCGGCACGGACGCGACCAGCGGACTGGCTGCCAATCCGGCGGTCGGCAACATGGTGGACCGGATCGTTGCCGAAGGCGGCAGCGGCATTTTAAGTGAACTCAACGAGCTGCTCGGCACCGAGCGCATGCTGATGAGGCGGGCTGTCTCCCCCGAGGTCGCGGAAAAGGTCCGGGACGCCGTTTACGAGATTGAAGATCTTCTGCAGAGCAGTCTGGATCCCTCGCTGGGCGGCAAGCGCAACGAACTGATCTCCCCCGGCAACTTTGCCGGCGGCGTCTCGAGCGTGGTGGAAAAAGCCCTGGGCGGTGTGCACAAATCCGGCACCTCTCCCATCGTGGACGTGCTTCAATATGCAACGCCCCCCGAGCGCGGAAAGCACGGACTCTTCCTCATGGACTACGAAAGCCATGACGGTGAGGTCGTGACCGGCATGATCGGCTGCGGCGCTCAGATCGTCGCCTTTACGACCGGACGCGGCAATCCGACGGGACATCCGCTGGCCCCGGTCATCAAGGTCACCGGGAACTATAAAACCTACGAAAGCATGAAGGAAAACTTCGATTTCGACGCCAGTCCGATCATCTCCGAAGGCCGGCCGGTCGAAGAACTGGGCGCGGAGCTTTTCGACATGGTCCTGCGGGTGGCAAACTACGAACTGACCAGCGCGGAAAAAAACGGCGGGGACGAGCTCTTCTGCATCGGACGGCGCCACGGCTACCACCGGAAAGACCCCGCGGAGCTTCTGGCCTGTCACGCGGAATGAAAAGAAACAAACCGGTCCGGCGGATCGGTGATATAGAAGGAGAAAAGCAATGGCTGACTTTAATGAAACCTTAAGAGACCTGAACAACACCGCGGATCATACCGACGAGTTCGATCCGTCCGACATCGAACAGAACAAGTTCATGGCGATCCTTGCCTATCTGTCCTGGCTCGTGCTGATCCCGCTTTTTGCGGCGAAGGGTTCCCGCTTTGCGCGCTTCCACTGCAATCAGGGCATTGTACTGGCCATCGCCGAGATCATTGCCTGGGCGCTCTTCGGCATCTTAAAAAAGATCCCGCTGATCGGCTGGATCTTTGGCGCCTTAAGCTGGATCCTCAGCCTGATCTGCCTGGTCATGGCCGTGATCGGCATCATCAATGCCGTGGGCGGAAAAGCCAAGGATCTGCCCGTCATCGGCAGTTTCCGGATCTTAAGCTGAAAAGCTTTCCGCAGCAAGGAGATTTCCATGAAAAAGCTTTTTTCACTCTGCCTGACGGCTCTGCTGCTGATCGGATGTTTTTCTTTCTCCGCCTCGGCGGCGAACGAACTGCCCTTTGAACTGAAAGCGCCGGCCAACGTCTCCGTGACCTGGCTGGAGGGCGGCGATTCGCCCACGACGATGGCTTTTGCCTACAGTCTGAGCAACGAGATGACGTCCTTCTTCCAGAAGTACGACGAAGCGGCCGGAAACGGCTCCCTGGAAACGCTTCTGAAAGATTACGGCTTCGACGAGATGTGGATGATGGTCCAGATCGATTGGGCGATCGACGACGTAAACGATGCGGTCAGCGGCTGGCATTATACGAAATACTGGGATGCAGGAGAAAACGGCATCAAGTATGACGAAAACTGGTGCATCCGCACGAGCGAATGGGACGTCGTGGACTGGGGGCTGAACAACTGGACCGAAACGGTGCAGGACGTCTGGATCCTGCGCAGCGTGCCGGACGATGAACGCTGGAACGGCAATCCCGAGACGAAGACCCCCGGGGTGAAGGACCAGCTGAACCCGGATCAGTATTCGTATTACGACGATACCGTGCACATCGACTTTACGAAGCATACCGCGTATTTCCGCGCCCGCTTCGTGGCCGTAACGCGAAAGGATACGTCGGAAGGAGCCAAAGATCAGTATTATTTCTCCGACTGGTCCGCGGTCTGCGGCTACGGGAAGGATGCCGAAAAGACCGGGATCTTAAAGCCCGGCGACGTGGCGGCCCCCGTGATCGCCGATCTGCACATGACCGACAAGGAATTCAACGGCAATCCGATCGTGGCCTTTACGCTGACCGTGCCGGACGAGCTGCAGCAGCAGGCGACGGCTGTTGCGGCGGCGGGCGGCATGATCTGGATCGAGACCGAAGCGCGCGTGAAGGGCGATGCGGAATGGACCGCGCTGGACGGCGACCGCGACATCAAGGCCGGCGAGAACGAATGGAAGCTGATCTATCTGGTCAGTGAGGCCCATCCGACCATTCCGAAGGATACCGAGATCGAGCTGCGCTGCCGCTACAACGTCAGTCAGAAAGAGCAGGATGATTTCCAGACCGACTGGTCGAAGGTCATCTCGTTCGGCACCGACGATATCGCGCTGGGCTCACAGCCGGCTGCAACCGGGGACCCGAATTCGGTTCCCGTGGATCCGGCCCACGCCGATCCTAATGCCTGCCCGATCTGCGGCTTCTGCCCGCAGCCACTCGGGATCTGTATCTTCATCTGGCTGCTGATCCTGATCGTGATCGTCATCGTACTGTTCATCGTACTGAAAAAAAAGAAAAGGAAATAACTGCTGACAAAAAACGCTGCGCAGCGGAGCTGCCTCGATAAAACTTTTCTCTGCCCGTTCGGCGACCTTCCTGAATGTAAGAAATGTCAGGTCGCCTCAATGGGCAACCGAAAAGTTTATTCGGGCGCGCTCCGCTGCGCAGCGTTTATTTTCGGAAGATCACGATCCCATCTTCGCTTTTTCACCGAGGCCGCCCCGTCCCTGCAGAACCGCCAGCAGCCGGTCCGCCTGATCAGCCGGTACGAAAACCATCCGTTGTTTCGAAAAATACAGAAAAACTTTATCTTTCGATTTTACCATCTTTTTCAATTCGCTCCGCTCATAACGGAAAGACTGATATCGTCCGAAAAGATATACGTAATTTGCCGTAGCGGCCAGAAGGTAGCTGCCGTCCTCTCGCGCCTCAATCAGGCCGGAGCGGACGATTTTTCGGTAGTACGGCGTAAAAACCAGAATCAGATTCAGGTTGAAAAGCAGGAAAGCCAGCACGGCAAGACCGATATAAAGCGGATCTTTCAGACTGACCGCATAGATCAGAACAAGCAGCGGGGCACAGATTTTAACGAACTCCCGGGCAGACCAGCCGCAGAGAAGGCCGTAGCTTAAACGCTTCATGCGGACCAGCGTATCCACCAGTTCCTCCTCTTCTATGACGACTTCCTTTTGGAAGCGGGCCTTTTCCAGTACTTTCTGACAGGCGTCCCCGACTTCTGCTTCCGCCACCTCGTATTTGCGCCGCAGCAGCTCCTGCTCAAAGGCCGGCCATTCGGCCCTGTCCGTCACACTCTTCGGAACCATCTCGAAAACATTCCAGCCCATGCGGATCAGCGTCATCGTATCGAGCCTGACCGTATTGCTGATCTGACGGGCATCCACCTCCGCTTTCTGGTCGCCGTAACTGACCCGGACGATGTTGTCATGAAGGGACAGCTTATGTTCCATCCAGAACGCCCCCTTCGCATCGTTGCGCTCACGCTGCTTCAGCACCATCTTCGCTCTGATATCCAGAAAAAAGGACTGAAAAACAGCCATAGCGGCCACCATCAGGGAAAACACGATCAATACGGTTTTGATCCAGTTCTGAACATTCGGCACTTTGATGAGCAGCAATGCCACCGCTCCCATCTGAACAAGCGTCAGAAGCAGCAGCTTCAGAATTCCCCGCACACTGCTCCTCTTCTCCTTCATCAGGAATTTGACCATTTCCATATAGTCTTCCGGCGTCACATTATATTTAAACATTTCTCGCTCCTTCAGGGATCATCTGATGTTTTGTCCGGCCGGGGAACCGGCCGAACTTTGTATCTGCGGCATTATTTTATCACAGACTTGTTCTTTCGAAAAGCCCCGAATCCGACTTCTTTTCGGCGGGATTTCTGCGTGTCCGTTCCGGCCTCCGAAAATTCTTTCCGATCGAAAAAATATTCTGTAAAACATCTTTGAAAATCTTCTTATTTAACGTTGACAATCCCGTAAAAGCGCGTTATGATAGCTCTGTAATTAAATGTTATTTTTTTAACAATCAATCACGGAGGATCTTATGGATTTCAAACTCAGTCAGGAACACCTGATGGCCCGGGACCTCTTCCGCAGCTTTGCGGAGAATGAAGTCAAGCCCCTGGCTCAGGAAGTGGATGAGGAAGAACGCTTCCCGGTTGAAACCGTCGAAAAGATGGGCAAGCTGGGCTTCATGGGCATTCCGATTCCGAAGGAATACGGCGGCCAGGGCTGCGATTATCTGACCTACGCGATCTGCGTGGAAGAACTCGCCAAGGTCTGCGGCACGACGGCAGTTATTTTATCCGCCCACACTTCTCTTTGTCAGATGCCGATCCTGCATTTCGGCACGGAAGCACAGAAGCAGAAGTACCTGGTTCCCCTGGCAAAGGGCGAGACCTTGGGCGCGTTCGGCCTGACTGAGCCCGGCGCCGGAACGGACGCCTCCGGTCAGCATACCAAAGCGGTGCTGGACGGCGATGAGTACGTCCTGAACGGTTCCAAGGTTTTCATTACCAACGGATACTACGCCGATACCTATGTGATCTTTGCCATGACCAACAAGGATCTTCGCAGCAAGGGCATCTCCGCTTTCATCGTGGAAAAGGGCACGCCCGGCTTCACCTTCGGCACCAAGGAGAAAAAGATGGGCATCCGCGGCAGCGCGACTTACGAGCTGATCTTTACCGACTGCCGCATCCCGAAGGAAAACCTGCTGGGCAAGGAAGGCCAGGGCTACGCCATCGCGCTGGACACCTTGAACGGCGGCCGCGTGGGCATCGCCGCGCAGGCGCTGGGTCTGGCTGCCGGTGCGCTGGAAGTCAGCGCCGCCTATGTCAAGACCCGCAAGCAGTTCGGCAAGACGCTGGACCGTTTCCAGAATACGCAGTTTACGCTGGCTGACATGGCGACCCGTACCGAAGCGGCCCGTCTGCTGGTTTACAAGTCCGCCTGGGAGCATGACACGGATCCGAAGAACGACGGCACCGCCTCTTCCATGGCCAAGCTGTACGCGGCCGAGACCGCTTCCTATGTGACCAACCGCGCGGTGCAGCTGCACGGCGGCTACGGCTATATCCGCGACTACGATGTGGAGCGCATGATGCGGGATGCCAAGATCACCGAGATCTACGAAGGCACTTCCGAAGTGCAGCGCATGGTCATCGCCCACAATATGCTGAAGTGATGCTGAAAGGAGACGCAGAAACATGAAAATCGTTGTTTGCATCAAACAAGTGCCGGATACTGCCGGCGGCGTCAAGTTCAATCCGGACGGCACGCTGGACCGCAGCGCCATGCTGGCGATCATGAACCCGGACGACAAGGCCGGTCTGGAAGCCGCCCTTCGTTTAAAAGATGAATACGGCGCGGAAGTCACCGTGCTGACCATGGGCCTGCCGAAGGCGGATTCCATCCTGCGCGAAGCCATGGCCATGGGCGCGGACAACGCCATCCTGGTCACCGACCGCGTGCTGGGCGGCGCCGACACCTGGGCCACTTCTCAGACCCTGGCCGGTGCCATCCGCAACCTGGACTATGATATGATCATTACCGGCCGTCAGGCCATCGACGGCGATACCGCCCAGGTCGGCCCGCAGCTCTCCGTCCATCTGGGCCTGCCGTTAGTCAGCTACACCCAGAACCTGAAGATCGAGGACGGGTACGTGATCGCGGAGCGTCTTTTTGACGACCGTCACCACGTCTTAAAGGTCAAGATGCCCTGCCTGCTCACCGCTCTGTCCGAGCTGAACGAGCCGCGCTACATGACCCCGGGCGGCATCTTCGATGCCTTCAAGGCTCCCGTCACGGTCTGGGGCCGCAAGGATCTGAAGGATACCCTGGACTCCGACCTCGGCAAAGTGGGGTCCCCGACCCAGATCGCCAAGGCATCCGATAAGGTCCGCAAGGGTGCCGGCACCCTGCACGTCGCCGAAGACGGCAGCGAAGGCGCCGAGTACATCCTGGCGAAGTTAAAAGAAAAATTCATCATCTGAGGAGGGAAATACAATGGCTTTGGAAGAATATAAGGGCGTATATGTATTTGCCCAGCAGGTGGACAACAAAGTGGAGAATATCGCGCTGGAGCTGATCGGCAAGGGCAAAGCGCTCGCTAAGGATCTTGGCACCGAAGTGGTCGCCATGCTGCTCGGCGAGAACATCGGCGATCAGGCCGAGGTGCTGGCCGCGCACGGCGCTGACAAGGTCATCGTCGTGGATCATCCGTATCTGAAGGATTACATGACCGAGCCGTACACGCAGGCCATCGCCGCCATCATCCGCGAATTCAAGCCCGACATCGTGCTCTTCGGCGCGACTGCCATCGGCCGTGATCTGGCCCCCTGCGTGGCCGCTACCGTGCACACGGGTCTGACCGCCGACTGCACCAAGCTGGATATCGGCGACTTCCCCATCAATCCGATCCCCGGCCGGGAACAGCTGCACAATCAGCTTCTTATGACCCGTCCGGCTTTCGGCGGCAACACCATCGCCACCATCGCGATCCCGGATTTCCGGCCTCAGATGGCGACGGTCCGTCCCGGCGTCATGCAGAAGCTCCCGGCCGATCCGAACGCGAAAGCCGAGATCGTGAACTTCGACGCGAAGCTGGAAAAGAACGACCGCTTCGTGGAGATCCTGGACGTGGTGAAGAAGGTCAGCGAATACGTGGATATTCAGGACGCGAAGATCCTGATCTCCGGCGGCCGCGGCATGCAGAACAAGGAAAACTACGAGAAGATCCTGCGGCCGCTGGCCAACCTCTTAGGCGGTCAGGTCTCCTCTTCCCGCGCCGGCGTCGACGGCTTCGGGATCCCGAAGGAACTGCAGGTCGGCCAGACCGGCAAGCCGGTCCGTCCGAAGCTGTACATGGCCTGCGGCATCAGCGGCGCCATCCAGCACCTGGCCGGCATGGAGGAATCCGACCTCATCATTGCCATCAACAAGGATGAGACCGCGCCGATCTTCGAGGTTGCGGACTACGGCATCGTGGGCGACCTCTTCCAGATCGTTCCGGCCCTGACCAAGCTGGTCGAGCAGGAACTGGCGAAGAAGAAAGAGATGTAAGCGCCGGAATCCGAAAAGAAAAAAGGGGAGCGTCATGCCAAAAAGCGTGACGCTCCCTTGTTCTAAGCCCCTTTTGTCCGGAAGACCGTTCCGGAGGATCTTCCGCTTCATCAGACGCCGAAGCGGTATTCTTTTTCGTCTTTTCCCTTTGCTTTCAGTCCGAAGGCCTCTATGACCCGGTCTGCGACCTCGTCCGGAGCCAGTGCGCTGTTATCGATCTTCAGGTGGTTTTCAAACCAGATCTCGTCCGCTTCCGAATTCAGCCGATGCTCTTTGGCATCGTGCAGCAGATTGGCCCGGCTCCAGGCAAGATCCCGTTTGGATGCTTTTCGTTCCATCCGGTGCGGAGTCTCATTTCTTGCCAGCCGGATCTCAAGGCCGGCGAATAATTCCACAAAGAAAAACCTGCCTTGGTTCTGCGTAAACAGGTCATGCAGCTTCGTCAGATAGTCCCGTTCTTCCTGCATCTCGAAAGCACAGACGTAGGTAAAGATCATGTCTACGTCATGTTCGACCGCCAGTTCGAATGCCTTCTCCCGGAAAAAGCGGTTGAATTCCTGCTGCGCCGGGGTCCCGAAGCCGAATATCCTGTCGGATATCTCGATGCTGTCATGATTCATCATCATGTTATAGTGCAGCTTATCCCTCAGGCTCTCCGCCACCGTCATTTTTCCGACTGCCTGCGGTCCGCATACTACGATCAGATCTGCCATGTCGTCCTCTTCCTCTCCTGAGCCCCCGGCTCATATTTCTCCTGCCTGCTGCTTTTTTAGCCTTTCTGCCTCTCAGACAGCCTGCCACTCGATCCCTTCCGCTGGGCAGAGGCTTTCGAAAACCTGCCAAAGCTGGTCCCGCAGGCGCCAGTACAAATCTTCATTTTCCTCACTGACGGCGCCTTCCCGTCCGTAGACGGCATACAGATAGCGGCATTCGCCGTCTTCCCGGATCAGCCTGCCGACAAGTTCGGTAAAATCATCCGGTTTTAATACTTTTCGTTTCAGGCATTTCAGGCTGACCAAAAGCCCGCTGCAGGCCGGATCTTCCTCCCGCAGCAGAATAAGATCTGTTCGAACTCCTCTTTTTCTGATGCCCACCAGCCCGTTCCAGCGTGCCGGCATCTCGATGGAATACCGTTTCGTCATGATCCGCACAGAAGACCGACCTCACTTTCCGCTGTAGTTTGTTTTATTATAGCATACCCCGGCGCTTCTGTGAAACTTCCGTGAAAAACAGCCGCAGGTCTTGCATCGCTGCTCCTTTTTTGATAGGATTTGAAAAGGTCGACAAGGGGCGCAAAGCGATTTAAAAGCCCTCTGTTTTCATAAGGTCAAAGAAAGGAATACTCAAATATGGGCAACTTTTTCAATAGACTGGGACAGCGCTTCCGGCAGTTTATGGTCGGACGCTACGGCACGGACAACCTCTCCCGCTTTATGCTCGGACTGGCTTTTTTCTTTATGATCCTGAACATCTTCCTGCGCAGCAAGACCTGGATCTTCAGCGCGCTGGTCTGGATTCTGCTGATCCTGGTCTATCTGCGGATGCTCTCCCGCAATATCCAGGCGCGCTATAATGAAAACACACGCTATCTGATGGTCAAGGAAAAGGTGCTGGGCTTCTTCGGCGGAAAGCGCGGCGGCAGCAGCGCGAACGGCTACGGCAGTAACAATTACGCAGGCGGCAGCTACGGCAGCAACAGCCAGACCAAAACCGGCGGCCGCTACCGCTCGGATGCGGAGCACCGCATCTTCCGCTGTCCGAAATGCACCCAGCGGGTGCGTGTTCCCCGCGGCCGCGGCATGATCGAGATCACCTGTCCGCGCTGCGGCAACGTGTTCCGCAAGCGTTCCTGAAGGAGGAGCCATGTTCGGCTATATCACCGTCAACCGGCCGGAACTCAAAATCAAGGACGATGCCCTGTATCGTTCTTTTTACTGCGGGCTCTGCCGATCCTTAAAAAAGCGTCACGGTCTCAGCGGACAGATCACGCTCTCCTACGACATGACCTTCGTCGGGCTGCTGCTCTCCGCTCTTTATGAGCCGAAAACCGAAGAACAGACGACCTTCTGCCTGGTGCATCCGACAGAGCGGCACCCGATCGTCAAAAATGACTTTATCGACTATGCGGCGGATATGAATCTGCTGCTCGCCTACTACAACCTGCTGGATGACTGGCTGGATGACAAAAAACTCTCCGCCAAGATCGGAGCGGACGCCCTGAAAAAAAGCATCCGGAAGATCGAAGCGGCGTATCCCCGCCAGACCAAAGCCGTGCGGGATTATCTGGCCGCAGTGGCCGAAATCGAAGAAAAAGGGCAGCCCGATCTGGACGGCCCGGCCGGCGCCACCGGTCTCATGCTGGGCGAACTGCTGGTCAAAGAGGAGGACGTCTGGTCCCAGACGCTGCGCCAGCTCGGCTTCTATCTCGGCAAATTCATCTATCTGATGGATGCCTATGAGGATCTGGAGAAGGATCTGAAAAAGGGAAGCTACAATCCCTGGGCCGGCAGCGGAAAGACCCGTCCGGAAGTGGCGGATAAGGCCCAGGAAGCCCTGACGCTCATGGCCGGAGAAGCTACGCTGGCTTTCGAACGTCTGCCGATCGTGACGTATGAAGACGTACTGCGAAATATCCTCTATGCGGGAATCTGGACGAAATTCGACGAGATCTCCTTGAGCGACAAAACCGAACGGAGGAAGGAGGCTGCGCCATGATGTACGATCCTTACGCCGTTCTGGGTGTCAAATACGACGCGACGGACGAGGAGATCAAGAAGGCTTACCGCCAGAAAAGCCGCCTCTATCACCCGGACGCGAACATCAATAATCCGAACAAAGCACAGGCTGAAGAGAAATTCAAACAGGTCCAGCAGGCTTACGAACAGATCATGAAAGACCGTGAACAGGGGGCTCGGGGCGGCTATACTTCCGGTGCGCAGTACGGTCCCGGCAGCAGTTACTATAACGGCGGCAGCCCCTACGGAAACAGTCAGTACGAAAGCGGCAGCGGGAACTCTTCTTCCGGTCAGGAATACCGCGATCCCTTCGGCGGAAACGGCTTCTTCTACGGACCGTTCGGCTTCGGTTTCAATTTCGGCGGGGGAGGACCTTTCGGCGGCGGCTATCAGCAGCAGGCGCAGCGGGATCCCCGCATGGACGGTTATAACGAGGAAGATGCCTCACATCTCAAGTCAGCCGTCAATTTCATCAATGCCGGCCATTATCAGGAAGCCTGGAATCTGCTGCAGACGATCCCGAACCGTACCGCTTTCTGGTATTATCTGTCGGCCGTTGCGAACAGCGGCTTAGGCAACAATATCAACGCGACCGAATTTGCCCGGCAGGCGGTGCAGCGTGAACCGAACAATCAGGAATATCTGCTGCTTCTGCAGCAGCTGCAGTCCGGCGGCAGCTGGTATGAAAACCGCAGCACGGACTTCGGCCGCAGCATCTTCCCGGGCTCCTTCTGCGGACGGGCCTGTCTGACTTACTCGATCTGCTTCCTCTGCAGCGGCGGCGCGGGACGGATGTTCTGCTGTTAAATTTTTTACAGGACAAGAAGACCGGCAGCGAGCCTCGCAGCCGGTCTTTTTTGTCTCAGAGTTAGGCTTTTCAGTCTGCTTCCATCTTACAGAACAGGTCCTCTCCGCCCGGCGCGGTCTTTCTATACGTCTCACCGACAATATGAAAACCGGCCTTTTCGTAGCACCTGACGGCCCGGATGTTCCAGGCCCGGACTTCAAGACGAATTCTCTTCTTCGGATACCGCCTGCGGGAAATGCCGCAGGCAATTCTGACGATCTGCGGACCGTATCCCCGGCCGCAGCAATCCGGATGAACAGCGATCCCCAGAAAAACCGCGGCGCTTTCCTCTATCAGATTCACATACGCGATCAGACAGCTGCCGTCATAAAAGGAATAGAAATCGTTTTTCGGGTTGGCAAAGCCCCGATGCTTTTCCTTCTGTTCCTCGTAGGACGGAACATTGTAGACGGCATACTCTTCCTCATATCGCCAGCCGCAGATCAGGCGTTTTTCCTCTTCCGTCGTTTTGTGATACTTCAGCACGTTTTGCCTCTCATCTCCTGCTCAGACCCGCCTCGCGGCAACACTGACCCACTCGCCCAGTTCTGTCGTTTCCACCAGCTTCCAGGACGGATTGTTCCGAAAGCTTCTTTCAACAGTCTCCCGGTGCTCTTTATAGATTCCGGAGGTGATGAAAAGCGCTCCCGGCGCAGCAAGCGCATCCGCCTGTCCCGGCTCGGCCAGGGCGCAGATCACCGGCGCCAGGATATTGCAGAGGATCAGATCATAGCCGGAGCCGAAACGGCTTTTATCTTCCGAGAGAATATTTCCCATGATCAGACGGATTTTCCCGTTCTTTAGGTCATTCAGCTCAATATTTTCCTGAATAACCGTCTCGCAGGCGGGGTCAAGCTCCGTCGCCAGGACAGACTCCGCTCCGTAGGCCAGTGCCGCCAGACTTAAGATCCCGCTGCCGCAGCCGATATCCAGCACCTTCTCCCCGCCTTTCTGCCATTTCTTTAACGCGTCCAGGATCAGGCGTGTGGATTCGTGCGTCCCGCTTCCGAAAGCGGTCCCGGGATCCAGACGGATCGTTTTCAGGCGCCCGGCCGCGATATCCGCCGCGTATTCTTCGGGGATTTCTTCCCAGCAGGGCAGGATCAGCAGATCGTTCGCCAGAAGAGGCTGAAAGTACTGCTTCCAATTGTCGCGCCAGTCTTCTTCCCGGCTGATCTCACAGGAAAGATCAAACGGCACGCCCCCGGAAACGGAGGGCCAGGCTTTTTCCAGATCCCGAAGCAGCGCCGCTGCTTCCGCCTCCGTCCAGGCTTTATCGTGGATGGTATAGGAATCGTCCACCGCATCGCCTGTCTGCGCATCCGCCGCGTCCTCTCCGTCCTTCTTAGCGATCCGCAGATAAAAATGCACGGCCGGCTTCGTGATCGGGGGCAGTTCGTCCGGCGCCAGTTCGGGAGAAAGATCCACAAACATATTGCCGAGTTCTTCCTCTGTCGGGAACAGACCGTCTTCAATCTCCACACCCTCGATCCCCAGCGAATAAAGGAGGCCGGTCACAGCCTCCTCGCAAGACGGATCGATCGTCAGCGTATATTTATGCCACTGCATTTCCTTTCTCCTTACAGTCCTTCCGCGATTTCCTTCAGCTTCCGCAGACGATGATTGATTCCCGAGCGTCCTACCGGCGGATCCAGCATGGCCCCCAGCTCCGTAAGCGAAGCCTCGGGATGCTCGAAGCGCAGCAGGGCGATTTCCTTTAAATGCGGCGGCAGCGAGGCAAGCCCCGCTTTTTCTCCGATCTTCCGGATCGCTTCGATCTGCTCTTCCGCTGCCTGCGTCGTTTTCGCCAGATTGGCAGTCTCGCAGTTGACCTGCCGGTTCACCTGTCCCTGCAGACTGCGGTAGATCCTGGCATTTTCCCACTCCAGACGGCTGGACATGGCCCCCATCAGGCTCAATACGTCGGAGATCGCTTCCCATTCCTTGATATAGACCAGCACCCGGCCTTTCCGAACCGTCAGACGGCCGCGGATCCCGAAGCCGTCCAGCAGCGTCCTGAGTTCCTCTGCCCTTGCTTCGGAAACACAGACGATCTCAAAATGATACGAACTGCCCGGATCGCTGACATAGCCGCCGGCCAGAAAAGCGCCGCGCAGAAAAGCCCGCCGGCAGCACTCCCGCTGCAGCATCGTCTGCGGTGCCGGAACCGTCTTTTCCTTCAGGACCCCCCGGTGATACAGAAAGCCCATCGCTTTTAAGAGCTGCTGAAGCGCGGTCTGCGATTCCAGACTGACGGCATAAAACGGGGCCTTTCCCTCCCGGCCGCGGATCACGCTGCAGCAGGTCCGTCTGCCGCTCAGCGCACCGAGCAGATAATCCGCCCGCCGCACCGCAGCCAGGTTTTCGCTCTGCAGCAGCAGATACAGCTGTCCGGTCTCATCCACGCCGAGATCGCCTATCCCGGCGATCAGGGCATGCAGTTCCGCCAGGCGGCAGTGCCTGGCTTTGACCGGCAGGCGGCTCAGATATTCTTTTGTATCCCGGGAAAACGCGGGTCTCATCAGAATGCCCCCCAGGTCCTCACTTCCAGTTCCAGATCCACGCCGGATTTTTCTTTCACGATCCGCTGCACCTCGCGGCAGAGCGTCCAGACCTCCCTCGCCGTCGCCGTGCCGGTATTGATCACAAAACCGGCATGCTTTTCGGAAACCTGCGCGCCGCCCATCGTAAAGCCCTTGAGGCCCGCGTCTTCGATCAGCTTTCCGGCAAAATACCCGGCCGGGCGCTTAAACGTGCTGCCCGCGTTATGCGTATTCAGCGGCTGTTTTTCGCGGCGTTTGTCGCCCAGCTCGCGCATTTTGGCTTCAATCGCACTCCGATCGCCTTCCTCAAGCGTCAGCACCGCGGAAAGCACGATCTCTCCGCTCTCTTCCAGACGGCTGTGCCGGTAGCCGAAATCCATCTCGGCGGCCGGAACTTCCCGGATCTGTCCGTAGCGGTCCATCAGGCGAACGCTTTCCACAACGTCCTTCATCTCCGGCCCAAAGGCACCGGCGTTCATCACCACGGCGCCGCCCAGCGAACCGGGGATCCCGTGGGCAAATTCCAGGCCGGTCAGGGACGCTTCCGCCGCCGCCTTTGCCACGTTTTTCAGGAGGGCGCCGGCCTGGGCCGTGATCTTCGTTCCCTCGATACGGATCGCATCCAGGCCGGTCATATCGAAGACCGCACCGGGTACCCCCCGGTCACTGACCAAAAGATTCGTTCCCTTGCCGAGAATAAACGGCGGCAGTTCTTCGCGCAGGCAAAGCTGCAGCCCGGTCCGCAGGGCTTCCTCCGTATAAGGCTTGATATAGATCCAGGCGCCGCCGCCCAGCCGGAAGCTCGTATGCTCCCGCATCGGCTCGCCGAAAACGATCTCCACGTCGTCCGTGGCGACGGTCAGATCCTCCGCCAGCTTGATAATATCGCTCATGGCTCACATTCCTCTGTCCCGCATCATTTTTTCCATCACACGGCGTTCCAGTTCCGTCGCCGCATCGTAGCCCATCCGCTTCTGACGGAAGTTCAGGGCCGCCGTTTCCACGATGACCGCCGAGTTGCGGCCCGGGCTCATCGGTACGGTATAACAGACAAGCTTATTGCCCAGATATTCCACAAAATCTTCCTTCATATTCAGACGGTTGAAGACCTTGCCGTGCTCCCATTCCTCAAAACGGATCGCCATGCTGATCTGCTTTTCGTCTTCCACGGATTCCACCCCGAAGAGCGCTTTCACGTCGATGACACCGATGCCTCTGAGCTCCATCAGATACTTCGTCACTTCCGGTGCGCGTCCCACGAGTTCAAATTCGCTGTAGCGGCGGATCTCCACCGTATCGTCCGAGACCAGCCGGTGACCGCGCTTGATCAGCGCCAGCGCCGTTTCGCTCTTTCCGATGCCGGAGTCGCCCAGGATCAGAACGCCTTCGCCGAAAACGTCCACCAGCACGCCGTGGATCGCCACCATCGGCGCCAGATGGATCTCCAGCTGCCGCAGCAGACGGGCCTGGAAAACCGACGTCGGCAGCGTCGTAGATAAAATGGGGATCCGATAGCGAAGGGCCAGCGCGGTGACGTCCTCTACGGGCTGGTAGCCGCGCGCCATGATCAGGCAGGGGATATGCGCCTGGAAGATGCGCTCAAAAGCAAGTGCGCGCTCTTCCACCGAGAGATAATTCACATATTCGTGCTCCACCATGCCGATGATCTGGATGCGGCTGGCATCAAAATGCTCCAAAAAGCCGGTCAGCTGCAGCGCGGGACGGTTCAGATCCGTGTTGTCGATCAGGATATCGTCCAGCGGGATCTCCGGCGTTAAGTTGACCATCTGCATATCTTTGGCCAGCTGAGCCAGACTGATGCTGTTCTTCTTTTCCTCTTCCGCCGCGTTCGCCAGTTCGTTGATGGCGGAAAAATTGGATTTTTTACGCATGGTTTCCTCCTCTGTCAGGTAACTGTATCGTATTCTTCCTGCGGGACTTCCCCCTCGTGGAAGAAAGCAAAGACTGCGATCGCGGAAGGCTCGTTCATGCCGGGGATGGCTTTCAGGTCTTCCACCGTCGCCGCCTTCATCGCGTCAATGCCCGGCAGCGCCTTTAAAAGCGCGCGGCGCCTGGCCGGCCCGATGCCGGGAATATCGTCCAGGATCGAATGGACCTGGCTCTTGCCCCGCAGGGAACGGTGATACTCGATCGCGAAGCGGTGCGTTTCGTCCTGGATCCGCGTGATGAGCTGAAAGACCTCGCCTTTGGGTTCGATCGGCAGCTCTTCGTCACCGAAATACAGGCCCCTGGTCCGATGATGATCGTCCTTGACCATGCCGCAGACCGGGACGAAAAGTCCCAGCTTCCGAAGCAGGTCTTCGGCTGCGTGGACCTGCCCCTTGCCGCCGTCCATCAGGATCAGATCCGGAAAGCGCAGGAAGGAATCTTCTTCCCCCAGACTCTCCCGAATCAGGTTCTGCTCTTTCAAACCGTGCGTAAAACGCCGGTACAGGACCTCGGTCAGCGAGGCGGTATCATTGTTGCCCTCCACGAAGCGAATGCGGAACTTGCGGTAATCGTTCTTCTTCGGGCGGCCGTTCTCATAGACCACCATGGAGCCGACGGTCGCAAAGCCGCTGATGTGCGAGATATCGTAAGCTTCGATACGGACCAGCGGGTCAATCTGCAAAAGGGTCCCGAGCTCCCGCAGCGCGCCGACGCTGCGCTGTTCCTCCCGTTCGGCTGCCCGCTGCAGACGGCTTAACTCTGCGGCAGCGTTCTCCGCCGCCAGATCCAGCAAGCCACGTTTTTCTCCCCGCTGCGGTACACGGATCACGACTTTTCTGCCGGCACGCAGCGAGAGCGCCTGCTCCAGCAGTTCGCGCTCCGCCGGCTCCCGCTCCACCAGAATCTCTTTCGGCAGAAACGGCGTGCCGCTGTAAAACTGACGGATCACCTGCGAGAGGACTTCGGCCGGATCCTCCTCCGGCACTTCGATGCGGCAGTGATCCCGGCCGATCATCCGTCCGTTCCGAATGAAGAATGTCTCCGCAATGCCTTCTCCTTCCGAGCAGGCGATGGCCAGAACGTCGCGGTCCTCGCCGTCCGGTTCGGAAAGCTTCTGCTTTTCGGCCAGGGTCTTTACGTCTTCGATCAGATCCCGCAGACGGGCGGCCTCTTCGAAATCCAGCCGGTCGGAGGCCTCCTGCATCTTTTCCTTCAGGCGGCTGACGGCAGGCCGGTAATCCCCTTTCAGGAAACGGCGTGCCTTCTCCACACTTTGTCCGTACTCCTCCGGCGAGATCAGGCCCTTTTGGCACGGCGCGGGACAGCGCCCCATCTGGAAATTGAGGCACGGCCGTTCTTTTCCCTGCTGCTCGGGCAGCTTCCGCTCGCAGGTCCGTAAAGAAAAGATCTGCTGCATCAGACGGATGGTCTCCCGCACGGCCGTCACATTGGTGAAAGGGCCGAAATATTCGTTCCTGTCCCGCAGAAGGCGCCGGCTCAGGAAGACCCGCGGATACATCTCGCTGCTGCTCAGACAGACGTAGGGATATGTTTTATCGTCCATCAGCAGGGTATTGTACGGCGGACGGTGCTCCTTGATCAGGTTGCATTCCAGGATCAGAGCTTCCGTTTCCGAGCTGACCGTGATCGTCTCGAACCAGGCGATCTCACCGATCATTTTGATGATCTGCGGACCGCGGTTCACGGTCTTCGCGAAATAGGATTTTACGCGGTTTTTCAGGCTGGAGGCTTTGCCCACGTAAAGAATGCGGCCGTCCGCGTCGTGCATGAGGTAGACGCCGGGCTCCGCGGGCAGTTTTTTCAGTTCCTCCCGGATATTGAAGCTCATAGAAAGATTATAGCACAAAGAAGAGGTCTGCGCGAAAAAAGTTTTTTCCGCTTCTCTTCCGGAATATCGGAAACAGTCCCGGCAAGGAAGAAACGCGCCGGGGCCCGGCAAGAAGAAACGCGCCGGGGCTTGCGAAGATTAAATTAATAGGATATAATGTTTAATTACGAAAAGCGGAAGTACCAAAAGGAGTTCCTATGGCAGAATCACGTTCCAAAGAAAAATCACCGGTCGAGCAAGACAGACTGCGGCGCAGGAAGATTATTTTATTCAGCGTTCTGACGGTCCTCACCCTGTTCTGCGTTTATCTGCTGACTTCTTATTTGGATAAAACAAAGCACGGAGAGAAATGGACGCCCTTTGCCTTCCTTTTCGGGACCACGGCAGAGCCGACTCTCCCGATTTCCCCGACGATTCCGCTTGATGTCCTGCTTTCGATCGCGGAAGCCGGCACCGGCACGGCTCCCGTATCTTCTGTTCCCGTCAGTACCGAAACGGAAACGGATGCCGTGATAACGTCCGAAGAAACCGTTCCGCCGGAATCCGTTACCGAAGAACCGACGGAAGAGCCTACGACCGAAGAACCTACAACCGAAGAACCCACGACCGAAGAACCTACGACCGAAGAGCCTACAACAGCGGAACCTACAACCGAGGAAACCACAGCGGCTCCTCTTCCCACCGAAGGACCCACGACCGAAGAATCAGTCCCCACCACCACCGAAGAGACGGAACCTTTCGAAGAAACTGATCTGGCCGCTCATCTGAAAGAGGCCGGATTCAGTGAAGATCAGCTGGTCGGAACGCAGCTGGTCGCTGTACGCTGCCTGGACGAAGCGCACTGCACCCTCTATTTCTTCGATAAAACGGAGGACGGCTGGACAATGGCGGCTGCCGTACCGGCGGCCGGCGGCTATTTCGGTGCCGGTGGTCTTTCAGCCGAGAAGCTTCCCGGAGATCAGACGACCCCGGCCGGTTACTATCCGCTGGGTCCGGCTTACGGGATGCTGCCTTCCGCCGTCACGAAGATGACGTACCATCAGTTCCAATCCGGCGACGTTTGGGTCACAGACCCCTCTTCCGCCTTCTATAACAGTCTTCAGAACAATCACGACCCGGCCGCCGACTGGAGTCAGTCCCTCTCTCTGCTGACACAGGACGAAACCTACAAATACGCCGTCCTGATCAGCTATAACTGCCCGGAACCTGACCCCGCCCTCGGAACCGCGATCTTCCTGAATGCCGGTCCGCAGGCTGCGACAGACGGTTCCATCAGCCTGAAAGAAGCCACCCTGTTCACCTTGCTGCAGTGGCTCACGGACGAAGACGATCCGCATATTCTGATTTATCAGGGCAGGAACCGTTAGGATCAGAATGCATCCCGGAGGATGTCATACCAGCATGAAACCGATCACCAACAAAGCCCTCTTCTATTTTCTGAACTTCACCTGGGGCCTGCCGCTCAATATCGGCGGGCTTCTGGTCTGTCTGATCATGCTGCTGACCGGACACAAACCGCACCGCTGGGGTCCCTGCATCTATTTTAACGCGGGACGTCACTGGGGCGGCGCCGAATGGGGTGTGTTTTTCGTCACGGACAAAGAAGACAGCATTCACGTAAAGAATCATGAAATGGGCCACGCCATGCAGAACTGTTATTTCGGGCCTCTCATGCCTTTCCTGATCTGTATTCCTTCCGTGATCCGTTACTGGAGCAGACGCTTTCAGGAAAAGACCAAACACCCGCCCAGGAAAGGGTATGATGCCATCTGGTTTGAGGGCTCTGCCACCCGGCTCGGCATGCGCTACTGGAAAGCGCTGGCCGAAACAAAAAGAGCGTAGAACCGCATAAAAATGCCCCGCAGCCTGCTTTCTGCCGGACTGCGGGGCTGTTTTTATGCCTTTTTATTCTCCCGCGACGGATACGCCGGGGATCCGCACCGCGTACGGTCCCTTATAGCTTTCCGATTCATAGCGTTCTTTCGAAAACAGCAGCTGATTCTGCTTCTCCAGGAGAGAAGCGCTGACGGAGCCGCCGGTCACCGGTGTGATTGTTCCGTCCGCCTCAATCAGATACGCCAGCCGCATCTCGCCGCCGAGATAGCCGCTCATCGGATCCATCTGGAAATCCGAGAAGGTGACGGCCCAGAGGCAGGGCGCCTGCTTCAGCTCCTCAAAGCTGCGCGTGCCCTCATTGCCGCAGCACAGGCTCCGGTACTCACCCGTCGGTTCCGTGCCCAGATAACGGCAGAAAGCGTTGGAGCCGTGGATCGTCTTTAAGACGCCGTTCTCCAGCAGCGGCCGGTCCGTCATGCGGATGCCTTCGCTGCTGAACGGTTCGGAAGCCGTCAGGCTGATGTTCAGCGGTTCAAATCCTTCCAGCGCGCTCTGAACGGCTTCCCCCGTCTTCCAGCGGGAATAGCCGGGATAGATCATCCGCGCCGAGCTGCGCGCCGTATACAGATCCAGGATCTCCCCGATATTGTCGCCGGTCAGGATCAGATCGTAGCTGCCGGTCTTTAAAATCTTTTGCGCGCGGGCCCGGTCGGCCGCAAAACGAAGCGTCTCTTCCACCAGGCTGCTCAGCGCTTCCGGCCGCAGGCTGTCGTAGGAGAAGTCCTGATAAATCTCCACGTCCTCCGGTTCCCGGCACTGCGCGACGAACTCGCCCTTGATCCGGGCGCTGCTCCAGGAGACATCGGTCCCTTCGGAACTGACGATGCGGGTCTTTTTGCGTTCCACAAAAAGCTCTGCGGAATTCAGGAAGGCCTGCGGATGCGTATCTTTTTCGAAGAGGGCTGCGGTCATCCGCGACGCGGTCTTGTTCAGGGGATCCTGCATCAGCGGCGTCTGAGCGGCTTCCACGTTATCCCGGACCGGATCCGGCATGGCGTAGCCGGGATTCATGGCAAAGGAAGCGGCATAGTACGCTTCCGCCAGCCGTGTTTTCAATTCATCCCAGGCAATTTCCGGGGGCAGAACGATGGAGGTGAAGCCCATCTTCTCCTCTTCGCCCCGGCGGAACAGGGTGACGGTATAGAACGTCACGTCCTTGCTGCGGCGGGTATCCAGCTGTTTCTTCACGAAGAACAGCTCCGCCGTCTCCTCTTCGCGCTTCTCGATCCGCCATGCCGCGGGAGAAACGGTCTTTATCGCATCAATAATCCGATTGATCATAACAGCCTCCTATCCCAGCCGGATGCGGGCCTTCATGTACGGGCCGCCGTCCGAAACCTTAACCCATTCTTTATGTCCTTTGCCGCAGAAACCGCCGCCGCCCAGACGTATATCGGGACCCATCATGGAAACCGATTTCAAAAGGTCCGGCACATACCCGGTCAGCACGATCGGGGAGAAAATACGGCCGGTCAGCTTGCCGTCCCGGATCTCCCGGGCGATGTTGACCATGCACTGGATGCCCCAGTTCTTGGGGTCCTCCATGCCGGACGACGGGTTCTCCAGCAAAAAGCCGTACGAGATCGAGGCCATCATATCCTCGAGACTGTCGCTGCCGCCCTCGAAATAAGTGTTGGTCATGCGGGTATACGCCTTGCGTTCGAAGCTTTCACGCCGTCCGTTGCCGGTCGGCTCCGTCCCCAGACGGGCTGCGCTCAAGGCGTCGCACATTCCGCGTTTCAGGATGCCTTTATCAATAATCACCGTATCGCCGGAGAGAGTACCTTCATCGTCGAAGAGGAAGGTGGCCACCTCATCCACAGCGCTGCCGTCGTGCATCGTCACGAGCGGGCTCGCCACGACGCCGTTCATGCAGGATCTGGCCAGCGCCCGGTCTTTGACAAACATATCCATCTCCACGCCGTGCCCGAAAGCTTCGTGGACGATCATGCCGGTGGTCTCGGGATCACAGATGCAGTCATACTCGCCGGGGATCATCGGCTCGCTGTTTAAGAGCTCCAGCGTGCGTTGTAAAACGCCGGGAAGCCCGGATTCCACCTGATCCAGCAGTTCCGCACCGCCCAGGCAGGAGAATCCCTTGTAGGAATCCTTGATCTCCTGTTCCCGTCTGGCCATCGCCATCACCGCAGCCGTGGTCCAGATCACGCGCTGATCCAGATCCCGGTTCTCGCTGATGAAGATCTTCCGGTAGTCCTTATAGCTCACATGACAGGCGACATCCAGGATCCCTTCCGTCTCCAGGCCTTTGCTCCGGATCTTCGTCAGCTTCGCGAGGATCGCTTCATCGCCCAGCTCGCGGGGGTGGATCCGGCAGACGGCTTCCTTCTTCAGGCAGGCCGGCTCATCCGACGGCATGCGGGTCGGCATCGGGGTAATGCCGGCCCGCAGTCCCTCCGCGGCCGCGGTCAGATCCTCATGGATCTTCCGGCAGATCTCCGGGATCATGCCCTCCGAGAACCGGTTGAAGGAATACTCGCCGCAGCCCGTTTGATCGAAAACACGGACCACAAAACCGCCGTCGCGGGCCAGTCCCCCGGTCCGGATCGCGGAACCGGCGCGGCTGATGCTCCAGCTCCGTTCATCGCTGACCGAAGCCAGAACACTCGCGTAGGCGTACTCTTTCCGAAGCGCTTCCACCAGCTTTTTCAAAGCCGGTTTCAGGGCATCCAATTGTTCAAACATACGCAACCTCCTTTTCGGGGCCGTGCCCCGAATTATTCCGATATCACCGCGGACGGATCCCGCCCCGCAGTGTTTATTCGCATAAAATTTCAGCCGGAAAAGCCGCCGTCCACGGTCAGGACCTGCCCCGTGATGAACGAAGCCCCTTCCCCCGCCAGGAAGGCTACCGCCTCCGCGATATCCTCCGGCCGGCCGAGCCGCCCCAGCGGCGTCTGCTCCGCCAGCTCTTTTAAGGTCTCTTCTCCCAGTACCTTCACCATATCCGTATCGATCACGCCCGGCGCCACGCAGTTGACCCGGATGCCGGACGGCGCAAGCTCCATGGCCAGCGACCGGGTCAGTCCCACGATCGCGTGCTTGGTCGACGAATACGCCGCCTCGAAGGAAGCGCCGCGCAGCCCCCAGATGGAGGAAATATTGATGATGCAGCCGCTTTTTTCGCGGATCATGGGCGGCAGGACGGCCTGCACGGTATTCCGCATCCCGCCGACGTTCACGGCAAAATAACGCTGCCACATCCTGTCATCCACGTCCTGGATCAGGGCCTGACCGGCGACCCCCGCATTGTTGACCAGCAGCGTTACGGAACCGAAGACTTCTTCCACGGTCCGCACCATGGCCCGCACCGCCGCCGGATCCGCCACGTCCGCCTGGAAAGGCAGCGCCTGGCCGCCCTGCGCCAGGATCTCCGCACAGAGCGATTCCGCCATATCACGGTGCTCGATATAATTGACGCATACGGCATATCCTTCCCGGGCAAGCCGGCGGGCAACGGCCCGTCCGATCCCGCGGGAAGCACCTGTTACCAAAGCTGTTTTTTTCATGTTTTTTCTCCGGGCATCGCTGAATCGTACCAGGAGCATTGTACTATGAAAACGCCGCTTCCGCAAGATTTACCTTGACTTTTCGCAAAACTCTGTTACAATACAGTTTTGCAGGCCGGTGTGTTGGAATTGGCAGACGAGGTGGACTCAAAATCCATTGGGCTAATCACCCGTGCGGGTTCGAGTCCCGCCACCGGCATCCATCCATTCAAAAAGCGTTGTGATACAACGCTTTTCGTTTTAGAGGGCGAAGGCCGCCGCGCCGGGGAGAAGAACAGGCATGAATCATTCTGATCACAAACAGTTTTGGAAAAGGATCTTCGCGGTGCTCTTCTCTGCCGTTGTGTGCATGAGCTTTGCCGCGGGATGCTCTCACGGCGCCTCCGTGCAGAGCGAGACCGCCGCTCCGCAAACGACAGCATCCGTCCAGGAAACGGCAGCGCCTGCTTTACAGACCTCCGCCCCCGCTCCAACGGATACTCATACGCCGGATGCGGGCTGCGACGCCTTGTTTTACGGGGATTCCATTACCAAAGGCAATCATTTCGATACGTACTTCCCGCAGCTTCGGATCGTGGATTTCGGCATAGGCGGCGCTACGATAGAGAGTCTGACCGAACGGGTCCCGGAGGTCAGCGCCTGTCACCCTGCCAGGATCTTCGTCATGGCAGGCGGCAACAACCTGTATTCCTGCAATGAGCAGGAATGCGTGGATCTGTTCCGCGGCCTGCTGGACGCTCTGCGTGAGGCCTGCCCTTATGCGGAGATCTTTGTCGAAAGCATGCTGCCGACCGACAATGATGTCGCCGCCCAGTGGGACTGCCCCAATTCCGTTATTCGCACTTTCAACAAACACCTGGCGGAGCTGGCCGCCGAATACGGCATGACCTATCTGGACATCTATCCGGCATATGAGTATCGCGGCGGTCTGGACAGCAGCATGACCAGGGACGGCGTTCATCTGAAATCCGACAGTTTCGGTCCCTGGGCGGAGGTGCTTCGCCCTTACCTTGAACCGTAACGTACGTCACTTCATCGGCAGGCTGTTCCCCGGTCTTTGCAAAATATATTTTTATCTTGATTCGCGGGCGGCAATCGTGTATATTCAATAATGACCTCTTTCTTCAGATAATTACGACCGGAGAATAATCTTTCCATGAAACACGTGCCGCTCCATCACCGAAAACGCAGGCTCCTGATCCGTCTGTTCTTTGCCGCCGTCGTCTTTTTGATGGGGGTCCTCTGCCTGATCCTCTCCGACGTCATCTACTACAGTCTGCCGTATCTCTTAAGCGGACTGCTCTTCCTGCTGGCAGTTGACAACCTCTACGAGGCCTTCAAGAACCATGAATTCAACGAAGAAGACACCGATGAGATCGCCAACGCCATTATCTTTCTTGCGCTGGCCATCGTTGTCCTGTTCAAGGTCGGAGAATCCGCGATCATTATCGGCGCGATCTGGGGCATTCTGGGACTTTTTCTCGCAGCGCGGAACATCAGCCATTCCTTATATGAGCTCATACACAAGCAAGGTTCCGCTGCCGGCCATATACTGCATCTGATGCACGCTGCCTTAAGCACCGGCATCAGTATCGCGCTGCTGCTGGATCCCGCGGAGCATCTGCATCTGCACGTTTATATTCTGGGGCTGGAGCTGGTCGACTACGCCGTCCGGATCGCGTTCAATGAAGTATAAAGAAAAGAAAAAAAAGAAACAGGGAACGGCAGCTTGAAAGGCTGCCGTTTTTATGATATATTACCGTTAAGAGTACCGTTCGATATCAGCCGACAGGTTTTTATTTAATATAAACCTGTGAGCCTCGGTAAAAATGTATCTGCAGGAAAGGATCGTCGTATGAAAAAGTACACGGAAATGACAAAGGCCGAATTAAAGGCCGAACGGGAGAAAGTCGAATCCGCCTACCGGGAACTGAAAGACAGGAAACTCAGTCTGAACATGTCCCGCGGCAAGCCCGGCAAGGAACAGCTGGATCTGGTCAGCGGCATTCTGGATGTGCTGAAATCCGACAGCGATTTTATCTGCGACGGCATCGACGTCCGCAACTACGGCAATCTGGAAGGTCTGCCCTCCTGTCAGAAGCTTTTTGCCGAAGTATTAGGCGTCAGTCCGGACAGTGTTTTTATCGGCGGCTCTTCTTCCCTGCAGCTGATGTACGATCTGATCGCCAAAGCCTATACGCACGGCCGTGTCAACAGCGACAAGCCCTGGGGAAAACTGGATGTCGTCAAATGGCTTTGCCCCTCTCCGGGATATGACAGGCATTTCGCCGTAAGCGAGACCTTCGGCATGACCATGATCCCGGTCCCCATGACGGCGGAAGGGCCTGATATGGACGTCGTGGAGGAGCTGGTAAAGGATCCTGATGTCCGCGGCATGTGGTGCGTTCCCAAGTATTCCAATCCTGACGGGATCATTTACAGCAAAGAGACTTTCCGCCGCATCGCCTCCCTGAAACCGGCCGCGAAGGATTTCCTGCTGATGTGGGACAATGCCTACTGTATTCATGAGTTTTTCGGCGATTTCGTCCCCTTCTCGGATATCTTAAGCGAATGCGCCAAATACGGCAACGAAGACATGGTTTTTGAGTTTGCTTCCACCTCGAAGATCACCTTCCCCGGTGCCGGCATCTCCGTCTTTGCCTGCAGCCCCCGCAACATGCAGTACATGAAGAAGCTGCTGGACAAACAGGTCATCTCCTACGACAAAGTCAATCAGCTGCGCCACGTCCGTTATCTGAAGGACAAAGCCGGTCTGCTGGCTTTAATGAAAAAGCATGCCGGCGTCCTGGGGCCGAAATTCCGCTGCGTGCTGGACGCGCTCGAAAAAGAAATCGCGCCGCTCGGGATCGCCGAATGGCAGCGTCCGAACGGCGGCTATTTCGTAAGCGTCAATACAATGCCCGGCATTGCCGAAGCAACCTGGAAACTCTGCAAGGAAGCCGGACTGACCATGACGAATGCCGGAGCGACTTTCCCGTACGGCAAGGATCCCAAAGACAGCAATCTTCGCGTCGCGCCTTCTCTTCCGCCGACCGATCAGCTGGAAAAAGCCATGGAGATCTTCTGCGTCAGCTTACGGCTGGCGGCACTGAACAAGCTGCTGGAAGCCTGAAGCTTTTTACCATTCCAGGACAGTGCCGGCCCCCAGCACTTCCGTGCGGTCCGGCATCTGCTCCCGGAATGCTTCGCAGACCTCGTCCGCGGTGCAGTGCGCCAGATATACTTTCTCCACATTTTCACGCATATAGTCGATCGTCTTCTGCGCCGCTGCATCCATTGTCAGCAGATGGAACCCGCCCAGCACGGCGCAGACTTTTTTTGTGCCGGAAAGCTTTTTGGCATACTCCACCGTGTTGCAGATCCCGCTGTGCGCGCAGCCGGAGATCACGATCAGTCCCTGCGGCGTCTCGATCATCAGACCGCTGTCATCCGGACAGGGATAGATTTTTCCTTCCCGGTCGATCATGGGGAAGTTCTTTCCTTCAAAGTCCGTCTTCCGCTCAATCTCCCCCAAAAACGTTACCTTTCCGCCCAGTGCCACCGGCTCGCGGCTGAAAGCGGTCCGGTATTTCTTCTGTATTTCCTGCGCTTCCATCGGCATGCCGGCAAAAGTGCCGCGCGTCCGGCTGATGCGATAACTTGTACAGGCGGGATGAGCCAGCAGCTTCTGACCGCCGGGCAGGTACCGCAGGCCTCCGGTATGATCGTAATCACCGTGACTTAACACGATCATCTCCGCCTCTTCCGGCCGGATCCCCAGCTTCTCCGCATTTTTCAGAAACAGATCCGTATTTCCGGTATCAAAGAGGATCTTCTTTTCGCCGCTCTCAAGAAACAGCGACAGGCCATGTTCACAGCCGAGGATCGGATTGGCATTCCGATTATCATTCAGTACCGTAATTCTCAGCATTTTCAGCCTCCTTTTCCCTCTCTTTATATTCGTAATAAGCATGCACCAGGTTCCGGTACCCGAGCGCTTTGATATCCTCGTAGCGCAGATTGAAGCGTGCCTTCGTCCGCGTTCCCGAAACCAGGTAGCGGATGGAGTCCCTGGCATAGGCGTCGATCTGCTTCAGACTCTCGCAGGTATTGATGACCGAAAAGAACCAGCAGCTCCAGGTCAGTTCGTTATCCCCCGCATTTTCCAGCAGTTTGCGGGTAAAGATCCGGATAAACGCGGCCGCCGCTTTTGTCCCTTCCACGCCGTTCCGACGGCTCCAGCGCATCAGCGCCCGGGTCTTGCGGCGCATTTTCTGCTTCAGTTTGGCTACCGTTGCCGGCGCAATATCGATCACGCCTTCCCGGTAAGAAAATCCCAGAAAAGTCCATCCTTCTTCCGGGGTGAAAAACTGTTCCTTGTCCGGATTCACCGCCAGCCCGGATTCTTTCAGGAAACGGCGGATCGTTTCCGCATGAAGCGCTGTCTCCTCCCGGCTGTCCGCAAAAACGATGATATCGTCCGAGTAGCGCGCATAGGGGATCCCTTTGTCCGCGAATGCCTGATCCAGATCCTTAAGATAAAGATTTGCATAAAAGGACGCGAGCGGCGTTCCCGCCATGATCCCCTTCTGCTCACGGATGGCCGATCCCTGATCCAGAACCTCCTCTTCCGTCAGCAGTTTTTCCAGAAAACTGTACAGGGCGGCGTCTTCCCCGACGGCTTCCCGCAGCATCGGCAATAGCCGCTCCACCGGAATCGAGTTGAAATAGTTGCTGATATCGACTTTATACGCATACATTCGGCGGATGCCGGAGAGCCTGGTCAGATGACGGATCGCATCCTTCGCCGAGCGGCCCGGCCGGAAAGAATATAAACCCTCGGCATAGAGGCCGTCATACTTTCTCAGCAGCAGATAAGTCAGCAGCTTTAAGACGGTATTTTCATCCGAAGGATAAATATATACGATCCGTTTTTTCTGAGAATGCAGCTTGCTGATGACCGCGCGCCGGGGTAGCGGAAAACGATCCCCCCGCGCGATGCTCTCGCAGACGGGAAGATAGGCTCGTTTTTCGAGAAAAGACTTCAGTTCCTGTTCGTATTCCTTCGGACAGGCCAGAGAAGTCCTGTAATCATAAAACCCCTGCCAGCTTTCGGGGTCTGACAGTTTGTCCATCAGAGACATCCGTGTATCCTCTGCTTTGCATCAGGAAAAGTGTGCCAAGAGAACCGCTTCCGGGGTCGTGGCGGGCAGCCGGAAACTGTGCTCTTGGCACCCAAAAAGACAGAAAGAGAAGGCATTAAAGCCCGGAAGATTCCGGGAAGTACCAGACCGTACACGAATCAGCTGCCTGCGAAGCTTTATCAAACTCGTGCCGGGTCCGCCGCAGGCGCAGGGCATTCTCTTCCTATCGTCAACAGAAGGCAAAACCTCCTGCTTTAAACTGAAAGCTTTTTACCGTCCCAGGGCTTCCTTCATGCGCCCGATCACATAGGTACGGGCATTCCACCAGCCGATATCACTGCAGTCTGTATAGAAACGCAGATACTTTAGACCGGAGCGGAGGGTATCGCGGCGCAGCTTGTTGGCGGCACAGCTCTTGCCCATCAGTTCGATCACCAGAACGGGATTGCCGGCCTGTCTGAACGTATAGATATCAGACTTATAATACTGCGGATGGCTCAGCTCGAAAGACAGATCCGCGAATTCCGAGCGGAAGATCCCCTCGAAGTATTCCCGGTAGCTGCCGTTAAAGGAAAACTGATTTTCATCCTTCGGCATGATCTCTCCCCACAGAGCATCGGAACGCTCCGGCTCTGCGGCCGGTGCCGCCGGTGCAGGTTTTGCCGCCGGTGCCGTTTCGGGCTTCGGAGAATTCGCCGAGGATTCCAGTTTCTTCGCAACGCTCTTTAAGAAATCCACCGCTGCATTTTCCGCTTTTTTATTGCTTTCGCCGAACAGTTTTGACAGTAAACTCATAATGATACCTCCCTTTCGGATCCGAGAGTTTCGTTTGGAATATTATTATATCGAAAGCCTGACGGCTTGTAAACCTGTTTTTCTCAGGATTTGTCCTGCGCCGCATGTTTCGCTTCGGCGGCGATCCGTTTTTTCCAGCAGGGCCGGCACATTGCCAGATAGGTGTCGTTGCCGCCCAGCACCACCTGCTCCCCGCCGGTCACGACATGTCCTGCCGCGTCCAGACGTGCATTGACTGTCGCTTTGGCACCGCAGGCGCAGACCGTTTTGATCTCCGTGACCGACTGTGCCAGTTCGAAAAGCCGCTTGCTGCCCGGGAACATTTTCGTCTGAAAATCCGTCGCCAGACCGAAACAGAGGACCGGCAGATTTTCATTGTCTACCAGATCGGCCAGCTGTTCGATCTGTTCCGGCGTAAAGAACTGACTCTCATCCGCAATGATCACGTCCTTCCTGCCTTCCAGCGAATAATACCGGGCCGCGATATTTTCTTCCGGCCGGATCACGGCATCCGCCTGGGCTTCCAGCCCGATCCGCGAGTGAACGGCACCGATCCCGTCCCGGCTGTCCACCGAAGGCTTGATCAGCCAGACGCGCATGCCGCGTTCTTCATAATTGAATTTTGCGATCAGTGCCTGCGCTGTTTTGCTGGACCCCATCGCTCCGTATTTGAAATATAGTTTGGCCATTTTCTCTCCTCACCGATCCCGTACCGAACGAACGGCTCTTCTGCTCAGTTATTGTAGCAGGAACAAAGACCGATTGCAATCTGTCCGCTCATCTTCTCTGTTTCCGACAAAATTTCGTCAGGATAACAAAAAACCGCGTATCAACGCTCGCGCCTGATCCCTTTTGTTGAGGGGAACGTCCCGCCCCGGACAAAATCCGGACCGCTGCCGGACACAGTTCAAACTGCTTCGCAGCATGGAGGACCAGTTCGAAGTTATGAAAAAGATCACTGCCCTTGCAGGAGCTTCTCCAGCTTCTGCCGGGCACTCTCATAATCGCTGAAAACGATGCCGGAAAAGCCGAGTCTTTCAGCCGCTTCCACATTTTCCGGCCGGTCGTCGAGAAAGACCGATTCCTCCGGCCGGATCGCGAAGCGCGCACAGAGCGCCTCATAGATCTCCTTCTCCGGCTTCAGCAGCTGCACTTCATAAGAAATCAGCTGTCCGTCCGTCAGCTGTAAAAAGCCATACTCCGCCGCATTGATCTCATAGGAACATCTCCCGTAATTGGACAGAATAAAAAGGGGAAAGCCCCGCTGCTTCAGCGATTTCAGCCAGCTGTCGGTATACGGCATGACCTGCGTGATCGCCGGCAGTTTTTCATCCCACATCCGGTCGGCCTCCCGCTCAAAACCGGGTACGCTCTGACGGAACAGGGCGCGGATCTCCGCTTCGTTATAAGGGATCCGGTCACAGCGCAGCCACAGATCCGCAAAGATCTTCTTTCGGAAAATCTCTCTGGCCTCCTCGGAAAAGCCAAGCGCTTCCATGCAGCGATCCGGCTGAAAATCCACCAAGACACCGCCCAGATCAAATATGATGTTTCGGATGCCCGCCCGGATCACGTCCTGCGCCCCTTCTGATCCGCCACATACGCTGCCAGCGTCAGGGCAATTTCAAAATGGCCGGTATCGTGCTGCGTATGCCTGACCTGCCCCTTCTTTTTTCTGGCCGTCCATTCCGGCGCATCCAGCAGATCTCCGCCGGTAAAGAACATATAAAGGTCCAGCCCTCTGAAATCGCACACCGCCTGAACCGCGGAGCCTTCCATCTCCACGGAAATACAGCCGTCTGCTTTTCTCTTTTCAAAATTGTTGAGGGTTTCCCGATAGAAAGCGTCTGTTGTCCACGTTTTGCCCAGAACGTAAGGGATCCCGTTTTCCTGCATGCAGGCCGCGACGGTCTCCGCATTCCGGATCCGGATATAATCGGAAGCCGGCGCGTAGTGATAGGAGGTTCCCTCATCCCTGTAGGCCGCCGTCGGGATCATCACTTTGCCCCGGGCGATTTCCTTGTTCAGACAGCCGGCGCCGCCGAAGTGGATGATCTGATCCGTATCCAGTACGGTTCGTATTTCTTCTACTGTGGCGGCACAGGCCGGTGCACCGACCCAGGTGCGGAAAAAGCCGAATTTTCTGCCCTCATAGTCAAAACAGTAAACAGGGCTGGCCCCGTGCGCCATGAGCAGTTCTCCCACCTTTTCACAGCGGTACTCTTCCGCCACATACTCTTCGATCACATGCGAGAAAGTATAGATGACGGCATCCACCTTGACGGCGTTCTCATTTTTCGGAAGGTTGATCTTCGCAGGTGACTGATCGTCAAACGAATCGGTAATCATTGATCTTGTCCTTTCTTCGACGTTTTGTTCTCTTGCTGCCGTTCCCTGTACGCTCAGTGTGATAACTCGCTCCCGACGGTCAGCGTCACAAACTCTCCTTCGCAGGGATTGCCCTCGACAAAGCGGACCGTGCCCTTCTTTAAATCTGCCACAAACGCGAAATCCGTCTGATAATCGTCTTCATGATCCTGCCCCGTCAGCCGGGAATCGCAGTGGCGGCATACCGAAACGGGATAGCCCCGATGATCCCGGAAGAAGGCTTCAATGTCTTCTGCGGTCAGATCCTTTCTGCTCTCAAGATTTTGCTTCAGCGTCTGCAGGCGGCAGTAGGTACTGGCCATATCGGAGTGCTGATGACAAAGAACCATGCGGGGCCCCAGCCAATGATTGGTGTGAACCAGCAGGCCGTTTTCCGGGATGAGCACGTCACAGCCGGAAGGATCCAGCTCCAGGCTTAAGGATACGCCGTCTTTCTGCGTGATCAGCAGATTGGCCGCGAAGGGAATGGGCATCGGCACGGCTTCCCGATAAGCATCGTTGATGTTGTTTTGATCCAGGATGCTGCGCATCCGGATCCGCAGGGGCACCCCCAGATCCGCCCCTTCCGTGGAGAGTGCGTTCAGGGTCAGGCAGAGGCCGGCCGCATTGACGCCCATGCCGCCGATCATGCCTGCTTCCAGGAAAAGAAGACGGGCAGGCGTCTCCCCTTCCTGCGGCAGTCTTACGATTACGAGCGCTTTCCGCTGAGCCACCGTATAATCCCAGGTCTGACCGGCCAGAACAACGTCCGGCCTAGTTGCGGGGGCCACGGCGCTGAAAGCCGTGCATTCATCCGGCGTCCGCTCGCTCCCAAGAGAACTGTAAAGGATCTCGGAACGGCAGTTTAATGCCAGAATCTCCTCAAACTTCACGCCCGCCCCCTCGGCGAGGCCTCTCATTTCTTCCCGATACGTCTTATACCGTCCCGAAATAAACGGCAGAAAACGGCTGGCTGCCCGCTGGGACGTCTCCCAATCCAGGCCTCTTTCTTTCAGGAACAGTCTGCGATAACTCGCCAGACTGATCCGGATCTCATCGCGGCACTCCCGTCCATACTGCAAACCTCTTTCATACGGATCGCCTGCGAGCAGGATCTGCTTGACCGACATGATTTTCCTCCCTTTCTTCCGACACAGACCGACCGGCGCTTCTACCGGTCGTATTCTCCATATTCACAGCCGACATGCGAAGCTTCGATCTCATCCACCGGCTCCAAAGTGCCGCCTGTTTTTTCGTAAAGCTTCACGGTCCCCCAGCCGTTGCCGCCGTTCCACAGGCGCTTATGTTTTTTGCTGCCGTCGGGGGCTTCATAGTTCACCCAGAGCATATCTTTCTTCTTGCAGAAAACCTCTGTTTCCATCACCGCATTGACGTTTTCCTGGCGTACGCGCCAGCAGACCTGCTCCTCCTGCTCTTCAAAGGAGAAGTCCGTCTTCACCATCAGATGCAGCTTTGAAAAATTGAAATCATACTCCCGGCCTTCATAATACATGACGCCGAGAAGCCTTCTGTCCAGCGGCACAAAGTAGATCTTCGGCCGGCCGCCGCCGATATCGAACACGCTGTTTTCCAGCCGTTTTCCGGTCTTTTTACTGACGAGGCAGCAAGAAGAAAGCCAGACCCAGGGACTGGTGAAGTCCCTGCCCCAGTTCTTGTCCGCATAGCCGAAGCTTTTCTCCGGCGCAACAAGATATCTCCTGCCGTTCCAGAGGATCTCGCCGCTGTAAGCACTCTTCATACCCTCTGCGTGCCAGTACATGGCAAAGGCTTCCGCCTCGCGGAGCGGCTTGCTGGCGCCGTATCCCACGTTGAAGGCAATCTGTTTGTCAACGGTCAGGTCCCAGGAAAGCTCGCCCGCGTCGCACATCCATTCCGGATGCGCGGCCGCTTCTTCCGGTGAAATGCGGATGCTGCCTTTCAAAGCCGTCTCGCAGGCCAGGCAGTCACCTGCCTCCACCTGATACGGCGCATCGCCGTGCATCCGGACATCCTTCCAGGCAAAGAAACGGTGCAGCTGACAGTGATCTTCTCCCCAGGTCCCGGCTTTGACCATCAGATACGAAGGCTTCTTCCCCGCCTCCTGATTGGCCGGAAGCTGCCCGAGCACCGGCTCCTCCTCCGCGAGCGCCGGATTGCAGACAAAAAACTCAATAAAGAACGGCTTATCCTCACCGGTCTCGGCGTCCTGTGCCGTAAAAGAATGCCACCACCAGTCATAGCCGTTGTGAGCCAGCGGCCCGTGCAGCATAAACGCGTTTCTTGTAATATCGTGATGATTGAACATTGCCAGTCTCCTGCTTTATTCCGGCCAATCTGCTGATTCCCGTCTATTCTTCAAAAAGATTACGGTGCTTCGCAAAAAAGTCATAGTAGATTTTTGTGTTTTCCAGCTCCCACCAGTTTCGGATCTCCACCGGAGAAGAATCCAGGTCGTAGATCCGCGCGCCTTCCATAGAAAGCAGGAAGGGCGAGTGAGTCGCAATGATAAACTGACAGCCGCAGTATCTTGCCATTTCCTCCAGCCTCTTCAAAAGTTCCAGCTGCATTTTGGGGGACATGCTGTTTTCCGGTTCATCCAGACAGTACAGCGTGTCGTTCTGCAGCTTTTGCTCAAAATAGGCAAGAGCGGTCTCGCCGTTACTGTTCAGTTTGACTTCCGTCCCGGCTGTCCGGCGGATAAACTGCCGTCTGGACAAAGTCTTCTGCCGCGCCATCACCTGCAGCCGGAGTTCTTCGTAGTCTTCCATGCCGTTAAACTTGACCGTGTCTCCGTATTTCAGGCGGCGGTGCTCTGCTTTGCCCCGTTCGATTTCTTCGGCTATATCAGCATTGTTGGCGCGTACTGCGAGCATATAGTCAAAAATGTCATCGCTGGTGATAATTCGGCTGCCGTTCGGAATGCGCAGTCTGAAGCCTTCGTCATCATATCCAAGTTCGTACTGACAGGCGTCTGTATAGGAATCAAACAACTCACTGGAATTGAACGGCGCAATGCGATTCAGTTCCAGTTTTGCCGCAATAAGATTCAGCAGGGTGCTTTTCCCGGAGCCGTTGCTTCCGTAAAAAACCGTGACCTTTCGAAAAACGATATCCCGCAGTCCTTTGGGGCCGAATATTCTGCACGGATACAGATTATCGATGTATCCGAGCGCTCCCCCGTTTTCTTCCATGCGTGCTTTTATCAAGGATTCTTCCCGGTCAATGGGAAGAGAAAAGGATTCCAGGTACATTTGATTCCTTCCAACATCTTTCTGCCTTATACCAGATCTCCGAACCGGCAGCCGGCAGCGCGTACCAGGTCTGCCGGCGTCAGTTCGATCTGAAAACCGACCTTCCCCGCACTGACAAAGACCGTCTCCTGGTGCTGCGCCGTTTCATGGATCCAGGTCGGAAACGGCTTTTTCATGCCGATCGGCGAGCAGCCGCCGTGAATATAGCCGGTCAGCGGCAGCAGTTCCTTCTGTTTGATCATGGCGATCGATTTCTCGCCGGATGCGGCAGCCGCCTTCTTCAGATCCAGTTCCGCCGCCACGGGAATCACAAAGACGTAGTGCTGCCCGGTCTTTCCCACCGTTACCAGCGTTTTGAAAACCTTTTCCGTCTCCTCGCCCAGCAAAGCCGCAATCTGCACGCCGCTCATCGCGGCATCCGGCTGATAGGCATGCGGCTGATACGGGATCTTTTTCCCGTCCAGGATCCTCATGACGTTAGTCTTCTCGCTGCTCTTTGCTGCCATGGCTTTTTCCTTATTTGAGCTTTGCTCCGTCCCGGAAGGCATCCCCGACCTTCTCTCCCAGCGCGATATACGCGTTATTGCACGGGTCGAACGTGATGGGCTTTAGTTTCTTCGGATCGATCCTGCCATCCGTGATCACGCGTTCATCGGCGGAAACATTGACGATCTCCCCGATCAGGATTCCGTCTTCAAAGCTCTTGACCCGGCATTCCAGCGCCATCGGCAGTTCGTCGATCAGCGGCGCATCCACAAACGCGCTCCTGGTCGCGTGGAACCCCGCCCGTTCAAACTTATCCGGCACTTTCCGTCCGGATTCGATCCCCACGTAATCGCAGGCGGCCACCTGGTCCTCTGTCGCCATGCTGACCGTGAAAGCTTTTCTCACCGCCAGATTGTCTGTCGTCTTGTGCTCGCCCAGGCTGATCGTGATTTCCTTGAAATCCGTCGTGATACCCCACGCCGCGTTCATGGCGTTCGGCACGCCGTCGGCGTCATACGTCGCGATGATCAGCACCGGCTGCGGGAACATGAGGGGTTTCGCCCCGAAATTCACTCTGCTCATTGCAATACACTCCTATTCTTTATCCTTCTGCATACGGAGAAGCTTGTTCTGTATCTCCTCCAACATCTCCCGTTCCTGCGCGGAATAATACTCCTCAAAACCTTTTATGGTGAATCCTTCCGGATCATCCAGCAGCGCCCGTATCACGCCTTCAAAGGAATGATCGTGTCCGCTGTATTCCCGGTCTTTTGTTTGAGAATCATTGTACGGGAAGTACAGCCCGGTCCGGGCGAATTCCGAAGCGACATACAAAAGGTCACCCTCTTCGGAATCACGGTCCGGAAAATCGACCCGCCAGCACTTTTTCCGTCGATCAAACCAAGGTTTATATTTCTTCATGCTCTTACTTTATCTTTCTCCGATATTCCCATTTTCTCTCGCAGATCGCCCAGACTCTTGTTATACTGTGCCTGCGAAATGGCATGATGGATCAGGAAAGTATCCAGCAGGTCCTTCTGCTTTAAATACAGCTGCTTTTTCTTCTCTTCCGGATCCAGACGATTCCATTCAACAGCTTCCATGATCAATCCTTCTTAGTTCCCGCCTGCCGTTCGATCCAGGCCATCAGGATTCTGACGATCGCCGCCTGCTCTTCTTCCGTCAGTTCCCGATGCCGGGGGACGTGATACCATTTCTCCAGGCAGCCGCGGCAGCAGCAGGCCGTGGCATGCATAGCCTTGAAGACCGGATGGCCGCTCATCGGCGTTTGTTTCCCGTCATTGAGCGGTTCTGCCGGTGCCAGCTTTAGCCTCACAAAGTCCTGCGCATGCCGCCGCACCGTATCAAAGCCTTTCTCCTCCAGATAAGCGAGATCTTTCTTGCTTAAGCGAAAGCTCGCCCGAAATTTGGATTGGGAAAGGCGCTCCAAAGCTTCACTGACCGTTGCCATAGCCGTTCATCAGACTTCCGCACTGAAATAAAAGAATAAGTGCTTTCATAGGATATCCTTTCTGCGGAATATTGATATCATCCTCTGCATCCGGCATCAGAAATCTTTCCTGTCTGCTGATGCCGTACTCCGTTGACAGATCCTCCCCGGATCAGTGATCGAAATGTGCCGAGACCTTCCGCATCAGATCGATGATCGGCAGATGCTGCGGGCAGACCCCTTCACACTGTCCGCAGGCGATGCAGTCAGCGGCTTTTCCGAAGTGCCCGGTGAGCCTTTCATAATAGGAAAAGTTGATGGTCCAGCCCTTTTCTTCCAGATTCTCCCGCATATCCTCATTGTACAGGGAAAAGTACTTGGGGATCGGAATGTTCATCGGGCAGCCGTCCGTACAATACGAACAGCCCGTGCAGGGCACTGCGATCTGGGCGTTAATGATGTCAGCCACTTTCCGGGTCAGCGCGATCTCCTCCTCGGTCAGCGGTTTAAAATCTTCCATATAACTGATGTTGTCCCGCATCTGCTCCGGCGAACTCATACCGGAAAGCACCATCATGACGTTTTCCTGGGAAGCGGCAAAGCGGATCGCCCAGGACGGCACCGAAAGCTCCGGCTGCGCCTCTTTCAGCAGCTTTTCCGCCTCTTTCGGCACCTTCGCCAGGGTCCCGCCCTTGACCGGTTCCATCACAATGACGGGCTTGCCGTGCCTCACTGCCACTTCATAGACGGCGCGGGACTGGATCCATTCGCTTTCCCAGTCCAGATAGTTTAGCTGAATCTGGACAAATTCCATCTCGGGATGGCGGGTCAGGATCTCATCCAGCAGCTCAGGAGAGTCGTGGAAGGAAAAACCGGCATGTCTGACGAAGCCTTGCGCCTTCTTTTCCAGCAGCCAGCCAAAGCAGTCAAACTGCTCATATTTCGGATAGCTGCCCGCCTCGATCCCGTGGAGCAGATAGTAATCAAAGTAGCCTGCCCCGGTCTGTTCCAGCTGTTTCCGAAAGATCCTGTCACGATCTTCCAGGCTGTTGAAAAAAGCGTTGTGCAGCTTGGTAGCAATCGTAAAGCGGTCCCTCGGGTAACGGTCAACGATGGCCTCTTTCACGACCCGCTGACTGGCACAGCCGTTATACATGATGGCGGTATCAAAGTAAGTAAAACCCTTGCTCAGAAACAGGTCCACCATCTCCTTGACCTGTTCAACGTCCACGCTGGCATCATTATTCGGATCCAGAAGCGGCATCCGCATCAGACCAAAGCCCAGCTTTTTATTCGGTTTCAGTGACATTCTGTATTCCTCCCTTCGTGCTGCTGAAGGCTGTCATCTTTATAGGACATTTTTAATTATTTTATATTATCCTCTTCATGAAAGCAAGACACTGTTCCTTGTAATCCTATCTCCCACACTACAGTCACGGTATCCGTCACTTCGATATCATCCGGTTCGATATCCATGTCGTAGCTGCCGAATTCCGCCGCACCGTCACAGACCATCATTTTTGATTCCAGCCGGTTCATGGGATGCACTTCAAAACTGATCTCGCCCCAAGAGTAATCGATGCTTTGCAGATCCTTCAGGACAACACCCGCTGCTTCGGAAAGCACCTTAGCCTTACACTGCGAATCCCTCACCGCTGCCGCGAGAAGCAGGTTTTTAGATGCCTCCGGATCTTTCACTGTGTAACTGATACGGAATTCTGGTGTCACGTCTTTGTTGTTTGCCAGAGCATAGAGCACTTTCCCCAGGCGCTCGTTGTCGGAATCAAATTCCACTTTCATCATATGGCGGAAGCGGTAACCCAGCAACCGCTGCTTCCAGGCTTTCTTCTCCTGATAGCTTTCATACTCAGGTTCTACACTGAAGTTCAGCGTTTTCAGGTCTGTCTTCGCGAAACCGAACTTTTCAAGCAGAACCTTGAGCGCCTCCGTATCCTCCGATGAATGCTTCAGCGCATCACCGTACTGCGGCCAGAGCCCTTCCAAAGTCATGGTGATCCTTGTCATATCGGGATGCACTTTCAGCTGCCCTTTTCCTGTCACTTTAATCGTCTTCATCTCTTATTCCTTTCCCGGCGCACAGGCGTCGATATTGTTTTGATCATTCTTTCGTACATCTTCCCACATAAAAACTGGAATCGGCACATTACATAACTTTATCGGCCCAAATATTTCAGGTATTCGCACAGTGGGATAGCCGACACTTCCTTTAGACACATTAAAACTACCGGAATAGATCAGGTGTCCGTTCTCATCATAAAAATCTCCCGATATCGGATAATTGGGTCCATAGGCTCTGTTAATTTGATACTTTCCCCGAAAACGAATCTTTCCGCTGGAGTAGTATTCTTCGCCTTCCACTAATCCTTTTATACCAAAGATTCCTTTTTGATACAGTTGTCCGTTATCCCAATAAGCAATTCCCTCTCCATACGCTTTCCCGTTCAAGGTATACCCTTCATAAATCAGAATCTCACCCTGAAAGATCCTATCGTATTTTATCAAGTTTTGAGCCCTCTCCTGTTCTTCCATAGAAGTAACCATATAATCCCACTAATCATTTCAATCCACTAAACTATGGTCTCCGTATCCGGCAGACAGACTGTGATGGTCCCATCTTCATTCCGCTTGATTTGAGACCCTTTTGGATATACTGAGCCAAATAGCGGTGCAGCAAAGCCGGTTCCAAGTGGTCTGAACAAATTTTTATCCCCAGCACTATTTATAATAACCTCTCGCGAAAAAGCTTTGCTGTTTTTCCACTTTTTAACGACAAACTCATTCAGGATTGAATCATAGTCTGCCGCATGTTCCGGATGCAGGATGAAGATATAAGATCTCTGTGTTCCTCTGTGGAATGTCAGCACCATGATCTTTGCTTCCGCAATGTACTGGTTCATAGCGGTTTTGTCCCGCTCCCATTTTTCTTGCGTCCTTCTCCCTTTATGGCAGTAGAAAACGACATCTTTTCCCTCACTGTAGTATCGTACCACCTCATTAGGAAGAATGAACTTTTCTGCGCCTTTCCTTTTGGCAGTCTTTGAATAAGTTATACCGTTATCCGGATCCGCAAAAATCAAATCACAGTTTTTAAGAGAATCTTTGCTTCTCAAAAACCAACAATCCCTTGCTTGGGCTCTTTCTTTCGGAGTCAACGCATTAACAGGGATTTCCTCATCGAAATAACAGGCACTGGGAATCAACTCTATCCTCTGGACCATTTGAACCGTTCTCAAGCAGGGTTTATATCTATCAACGATGGTTTTCAAAGCATCATAAACAACCGGATCAAAGACTTTGTCACATGGTGCAGATAAATAATTTGTGAACTTACCGTCTGATGATCCGTCGTTCCTGGTCAAATACCAATTGATACCGACAGTAATGCCCTGTTGACTTAAAAACCGTAACAGACTGTATTTTCCGTAATCTCCGATATCTCCTACATATTGGTTTTTCATAGATCATCCTCTCTTGCAAGCATATCTCATTGTATCAGAACATTTTTCAATTCGTCTTATCGATCACATTCTGATAGCATTTTCTGGTTTCTTCATCGCGGCAGACCATGATGACGGCCATGCCGCAGTCCGGATGCTCTGACAGCCAGCAGGATACCGCCCGCAGCGCAATAACAGCCGCTTCCTGTTTCGGATACCCGTAGGCGCCTGTCGAGATCGCGGGGAAGGCGATCGTATGCAGGTCATGCTGCCTGGCCAGCTCCAGCGAGTTGCGGTAGCAGTTTGCAAGCAATTCTGCACATCTTGCGGCATTCTGCCTGCTGTAGATCGGTCCTACCGTATGGATCACATATTTCGCCTTCAGCCGCCATCCGCCGGTGATCTTCGCCTCACCGGTCTCACAGCCGCCGAGCTGACGGCATTCTTCCTTCAAACCGGGTCCGGCCGCGCGGTGGATCGCCCCGTCCACGCCGCCCCCGCCGAGCAGAGACTTATTCGCGGCATTCACGATCGCATCCACCTCCATCTTCGTAATATCACCCATCTCAAAATAAATGTGGTTCTGCGGTTTGTCCGCCTCCAGGATCAGATTGATCAGTTCTTTCGTCAGCAGGAAAGACTTCCCCCACGGATTCAGGATGATTCCTTCCTCCGCCATGTCCCGGCAGCCTTTCAGCATCACATCCATAAAGTACGAGATTACAGACGTCTTTTCTCCTTTTTCAAACTCGCTTTGGCTGGTAAAGGCGACGAGCCAGCTCTTGCCGTCCTTCGTCTCAAGATGATGCAGCTTAAAATGCTGCTCCTCTTCCATCGTAATGGTATCTCCCACTATGACCTTCTCCGGATCGATGTCCGCCAGCATCTGCTCCGGCGGGATCACCGGAATGATGAGGTGAGCATCCTCGTGCATCCGGATGCGGATGGATTCCAGCACGGCAATCAGGTTCTCACGGCTGGGGCCTTCATGGTACCGCGCGATCGCCTCCTCGACCATTTTATTGCCTGTAAGATACGGATCCTCAAAGGAATCTGTTTTTCTTCCCCGCAAGGCATCAAAGCGTTCCAGCACCGCGCGCAGTTCCTCCGGAATCCTGTTCCGGCACTCGGCTTCCAGCACGCCGGGCACGCCGTAAAAAGCTTCCGCCATGCTGCCTGCAATGCACGTCAGCGTGTCGCAGTCTCCGCCCAGCGAGACGGCCGTACGGATCACGTCTTCAAAATCCTCTCCTTCCAGAAAAGCCGTGATCGCTTCCGGAACGGTCTTCTGGCAGCTCTCGTCATGATAGTAGCCGGGCCGGATCTCGTCACAGGTCCGGGACAGATCATAGCCGAATTCCCGGATGATATAGTCTTTGATCTCTTCCTTGCTGCGGCCGGTCCTGGCCATATAAATGGCTGCCGCCACCGACTCCGCTCCTTTGATCCCTTCCGGATGGTTATGCGTGACCTCCGCGCTCAGACGGGCCAGACGCCGGACCTCTTCCAGGCTGTTCCCCAACCACCCTGCCGAAGAGACCCGCATCGCGGAGCCGTTTCCGTAGCTCCCGTAAGGCTTCGGATCCTCTTGCCAGAGCCACCTGGAAAAACGCGCGCCGTATCCCGCATCCGGATATCTCCTTCCCCATTTCTGCAGGGACCGAATCAGTTCTTCCCGAATCTCCTCATCTGATTTGCCCAGCGTATCCATCAACGCTTCCGCTACTGCCACAGTCATCACGCTGTCATCCGTATAGGTCGAATCCTTCCGGAAAAGCGGAAACTCCTTCGTTTTTCCTCCCCGATCAAATTCATAGGGGCTTCCGATCATGTCGCCTAAAATTGCTCCGTACATCGCTGTATCCTCCTTTTTTCTTTGACTGACAACAGTATAGCAGATACGAAAAGAAAAAATGTCACCTGACAGGGGACATTTTTTCTCTTTATCATTCTTGTCAGTATTCAAAGATTTCTGAATGAATATAGTCCTGCTCGACTTTATGATGTCAGACACTTTTAACAGCATTGTCAGAAAAACACCAAAGCATGCGGAAATGTTACGGGATCTGATGAAGAAAAAAAGGTAGCCGCTGTGAATCGTAATCAGCGGTGCCTAAAAAGATCCCGATAGGGTGCAAGAAACAACTTTTTCGAAATCTTACACCCTTTCGGGATCATATTTTTAAAGGACTTTGTTTTTATATCCCAAAAGTTGTGAGAACGAAAGAACTATTCTTCCTAGTCCGGGTTTTATATTGGCTCGCCAGGCAGAAAAACTCTTTATGCAAAATGGAATAAGTACTCCTTCTCTTATTAGGGAAGGGGCTTTTCGTCCAATAAGCAACGTTATTGGACGATATTCCGGAGTCTTTGGACAAAGAGTTGATTATAATCTGGCAGATTTTGCTGATTCAGTCTCGTTTAGTATACTTTGGCGGCTCATTTCCAGAAGCTCAGCGGCCGCTTGTACATTTTCAACGCGAATCAAATTATCCCACACATCTTCTCGGCCAAGCAGGTTCATGCCTCCGTGCCAAACCAGTTTTTTGTCGATAACGGCGTAATGTTCGTTTTCTGATTCATTCACAACAACAGTTATACCGGCTCTCTGCATTTTGGCTATTAACTCCTGAATATCGCCCGGATCACCAAATCTGGCACAATTCGGATCAAGTGTTATCACTGTTACCTTCACGCCAGCTTCTTGACGAGTCTTGAGGAGCGAAAGCATCCTTTCAATTTTACGCCGTCTGATGTTAGGACTGGCAATGACGATTTCTGTCTCTGCCTCAACCATGTCGCGTTCAAATACCTCTGCATAATTTCCACGATCATAAATAGAATTGACAAGCTGATGCGTAACATCCGATCCGGACTGAATCTGATATCCAATCTTTTTATATGCAGCCAGCCTATTACGGTATTGATTGTCAAATATCGCGATGTGCGTATCCACGTAGTCATAGACGACAACATTTTGCTTGCCAGCATAATTTCTATTCAGCCGACCTACATACTGAATCAGTCTCCCATCAAATTTGACTGGAGACGCCAGCATTAATGTGTCTAACCTAGGGCAATCAAAACCCTCTCCAATCTTCTGCCCCGTCGCAATAAGAAGCATGCTCTCGTTATCCGGAACATGCAACATCTCGCGGCGAATCTCCTGATTCCTGTTTTGAGTGTTGTCTCCATACAAAAGAAATACGTGCTGTGCAGCAGTGGAAAGGCGATCATATAAGAGTTTTGCATGTTTTTTCAGACGTGTCAGAATTACTGGGGTTCGCCCATCCCGAAGAGACTCTTGTACATCAATTATTATCTGCTCGTTTCTGTCTGCACTTTCGCTGATTAGCTCATATGCACGGTGGATTTCCAGCTTTTCTCCCGAAAAATCAACAACCCGGGTAAAACGCGGCCTTACAAAAAGCTCCATTCCCTGCCTTAATGCATGCTCTTTTGCCGTATACTGGTGTCGGATCGGTCCGAGCATCATGTAATTGATTTTTTCCAATTTGTCGCTCCGAACAGGAGTAGCAGACACGCCGTATACATACTTTGCTTTTACTCGCCGTAAAACCTGCTGTGCCTGTGTTGATGCGGCATGATGACACTCATCCATGATTACGAGCCCATATCGATCAATACCAGGAAAAATCTCTCCCCTCCCGTACACAGAGCCGATCATAGCCACATCAACAATTCCAGTAGTCTTATCTGTTCCAGCTTGAAATGTTCCGATTACACTTTTACGGTTCTTTTTTCTTCCGGTCTTTGTGAGATATACTGGTGGCTCCTCGTCAATTACAAGAAAACGATTGAGTTCATCAATCCATTGCTCCACAAGATCCGCACTTTCTAACAATACCAATGTTGACAGCTTTCGTTCAGCAATCAAATAACTGCAAACGACAGTTTTTCCAAATGCTGTCGCTGCGCTCAGTATTCCGTTTTCGAAACGAAGGAGCTTTTCAGCGGCAAGATCCTGCTGTGTGCGCAGCTCTCCTCGGAAACTTACTCGTATTGGTTTCCCTGTTGTTCGATTATCTTCAACATCATATATAATTCCTGCCTCAGTGCATTTATCCAGCAACACTTCATAAAGGCCTCTTGGAAGTTGAATATATCCATCAATATCCTTGCCTAAATAAATGGTACTCAAATAGTAATATGTGGAATTGCCAGATTTTTTTCTCCTGTAAAACTCTGGATTGTCTATTGTAGCAAGGCAACGAATCTGGTTTTGGATCCTTGGAGATAAATTAAGCGTATCAACGTAAATCCCATCCGCGAGAACGATATGAAAAACTCCAGTGACATCCGATGTATGGAATGAATCATTACGTTTCCATGGTTTTAGTCGTTCCTTGCCTTGCAGATAAGACAGGTTTACAATACGACCCGTCCGCTCCGCTTCCCACTGGACAAGTCTCTTTTCAACATCCTCCAAACTGAGGCGTCCTGTATTCCAGAGGACTTCCAATTGATCAGGATATGCATTCCATGATTCGTCAACAAATGCGCTGTTTCCTGACCGTAGTGCCCCACCTTGCAAGGGAAGCGCAACCAGATTTCCTATTTGGTCACTTCTGTCTTGGGATGGGTACATTCTGTCGTAAAAACGAAACGAAGTTAAATTGATTGATTCGCAGCCTTTATCAAGAAGCGAGAAACCAAATTGTCTTGCAATATAAGCCGGTATGGGCTGTCTGAAGAAAATCCATACATGAGCGCCGCGACCAGACCTTGAGCGTTCGGTTAATGCATCTACTCCGTTGAGTTTACAAATCTTGCGGAGCGCATCTACTTCTTCACGCCATGTCTCATCTGTGTTTGCATTATCTTGTTGATCCGAACCTTTTTCGTGGTTATCAAAATCAAATACAAGAAAGCGGCACGTATTGTCAGGCAACAATGGATACACGCCTATTACATCTGTACAGTTTTCGCGTGCCCCGATAAGATGCTGTTTTATATGCTGTAATCCGAGTTTTTCATATTCCTGGAATGCGCAGGAATTACAGCTGAATTTGGTCTGGCCTTTTTGCTTGGGGCATTTATCAGAATCCCAGCGATTTTGGCATTGAGGGAAATAGCCGCCTTTTTTCCCCCGACGTGCAAACACATCTGTTCGGCCCCAGAACAAGCTGAAAAAACGGTTTGCTATGTCATCCGTCACGGAAAATGTTTCAATCAAGGATGCTTGATCCGGGTCATATTCGTCCGGTGCTTGGGAGATACATTGAAATGCATCGGTTGATTCGTAAGGAATACAATTCTCTGATAAGATTTCCTTTAACGCAGTGTTCTCTTTCTGCAAGTCACGAATGAGCTTTCGCAGAGAATCCAGATTATAAGCTTCAATATTCATTGCATCCGTTCCCTTGGATAGATCTGCATGACAGGTTTTCTACAGAATCCTGTCATGTGATCCGGCTCGGTTTTTACTTATCAAGACTGTCCGAACGTATATAGAATGTGCTCCGTCCAGATCCTTTTCTGAGAATTACCCCTTCTGCTGTCAGTTTCTTCAGCGCAGCCAGAGCAGAGGATCTTCCAATGCTCGGACAGTTCGCAACTACTTCTGATCCGGTAAATAATCCGACTTTTTCTCCCACGTATTTTTTTACAACATCATACGCTTTACTGGATATACCAGTGTTGTCCATAAGTCCCACCCGATCTTCAAATTCCGTATAACAGGCGAGGATCATAGTTAACATGTACCGGATAAATGGTGTAGGATCATTTTTCTCCTCATGCCATCCGGCATCTGATATTTCCAGAACATCGTAATAACGATCCTTGGTTTTCTCGATCTGTTTTTCGATGCTAATATACTTTCCGACGCTAAATCCATTCTTATACAATAGTAATAGTGTCAGCAGGCGACTCATACGACCGTTTCCGTCGTTGAACGGATGAATACAGAGAAAATCCACAATAAAGCATGGAATCAGAATCAATGCGTCAATGCTGTCCTTGGCAAGCGCTTGTTCATAGGCATTGCATAGTTTTTCCATTGCTTCCGGTGTTTCATACGGAGCAACCGGTGTAAAACGGGTAAAGCTCGTCCCATCCGGCCTTGCCTCATTGATATAGTTCTGCACATTTTTGAAGCTGCCGCCAAAGGAAGCCCCGGAGCGACGCAGCAGATCGCGGTGGAGCTGGAGGATATACGAAGGACGGACCGGAATATACTCATTGCTTTCATGGATTGTGTTCAGCACATCCCTATAACCCATGATCTCATCCTCGTCACGATTCTTTGGAGTTGTCTTATTCGCAAATAGCTGTTTCATACGGGTATCGGTAGTAACAATACCCTCTATCTTATTGGAAGCCTCAGTACTCTGTATCTTCGCAATTTCTACAAGGCGATCCAGTTCTACGGGTTTCTGCCGGACATACATTTCCTGCCTGCCTTTGCATTCATGTATCTTTGCGACGAGATTCAATATATCTGTTGGCCACACATGATCGGCCAGCTTGCAATAATCAAATTCCCTCATAGAAACTCCTCTCATCCAATGCATCGTAATTTCGTCCAATTATAAACAGTTTTGGACGAAATGTCAATGCATTGGACGATTTATTATGCTCTGTTATTGGACGATTTATTATGCTCTGTTATATAAATGAGAATGTTCACCTCAGCAATCAGAAAACAGTGGAACGAGAATCATTCATGGATACTCATTCCACCGTCTTCTTATACCATCCCATTCTGCCCGCTCTTCACTGCCACCTGTTTTCCCGAGAATGCAATGCCGTATGTGACGATGTGCCCGACTCCGCGTTCGGAAAGCTCCGCCGCATACCGCTTCTTCTCTATCTGTGAAAGTGCTTCCTCTGCCAGATTAGAGAGTGCAGTTTCACCGGCTTCCCGCGCAGCCTTAAACTCCATCAGAATTCCGGGAAGTGTACGATCTTTCGGTTCAAGCTGCAGATCAAATCGGCCGTCGCCGGCTTCTCTGTTTGATCGGATAAAATATCGCGAGGAAAGACTGGCAATCAATCCCAAAACCATACCGTGATAGAAGCCTTCTGCTGCTCCGTCAAAGCTGGAAATGCAGCTGATCATGTACTTTCTGAGAGCCTGCTGCAGACGGTCACTGTCGCTGCGAAAGATCGCTTTTTCGATTTCCGGAATAACTGTTCCTGCCGGCTGCAGCCGAAGCCAGCTTAAGATTTCCGTGTTGTATACTCTGCGAACCTCCGTATTGGGAAGCTTCAGTTCCGCAAATGTCCCGAACTCCGTTTCCTTCGGAAGCCCTACCGTCGTCAGATACCCTGCCAGAAGCAGGAAGCTGAAGATCGTATCCGCCCCATCCGCAATCCGGGGATAAATCACTTCCATATCGAGAGCAGCATGGAGCTCTTCCCCCTGCATCACTGCCTGAAGATTGTCTGCGATCTCCGGCGTCAGACCGCGCATCAGTTCATGAATGATCTCATTGTCGCTGGTATTTGCCCAATACGCCTTTGCCTGTCCGCCATTGGAAAAGTAATTCGTGACTGACCATGGATTATAAACCGATGTGTTTCCAAACAGATATCCGTCATACCAAAGACGGACTTCCTCCATTCGGTCTGCTTTCCCATAGTATGAGGCCATGGCTTGGACCTCTTCTTCGGTAAAGCCGAAAAACTGACTGTACTTTTCATCCAAAACCGTGTTAACGGTCGGATTGTTCAGACCGCTGAAGAGGTTTTCTTTCGAAACTCGCATGATCCCGGTCAGGACACCAAAAGCAAGATCCGGATTGTCTTTTAAACCTCCGGACAGGAAATTCCGCATGAAAGAGATGACATCCTGATAAAAACCTTTGGCGTATCCCTGCTGAATCGGCGTATCGTATTCGTCAATCAGAATCACCACTTTAGATCGATGATACGATGCCAGAAGGCGCACCAGGTTGAGAAGCGCCCGGCTGTATTCCACGTCACTTAGAAGGCCCTGCTCCATACGGCGGAGATAATCCCGGTCATCCTGGTCAAAAGCATCGTTCATACTAAGCTCAGAATGTCTCTTGTATTCATCTTTCAGCAGAAGACGGATTGCCTCCAGGCAACTGCCCCAGTCATCGTATTTCACATCCTTAAATGTGAGCATGATCACGGGATATGCCCCTTGGAACTGACGGTACTTTTCACCGCACTGCCATATCTTCTTGGCCCGGAAGAACTGGGCTGTATCCGAATCCGTTTTTTCAAAGAACGTTTTCAGCATGTTTAATGCCAATGTTTTTCCAAATCGGCGGGGACGGGTAAAAAGCGTGACCATGTTGTGGTCATCAATCAGCTCTTTGATCAGAAGTGTTTTGTCCACGTAATAGCAGTCACCGGCAACCTCGACGAAAGAGGTATTTCCTACTGCGATAGGGAGAAGATTTCTTTCTTCATCTGTGACTGGTGGCATATTTATTCCGGGTCGAAAGGCTAGTACGGAAGATTCTGGAATGTTCCAATTCCGACCAACTTTAACCGCCCCTTTTAGTTTGCCTTCCTGGCATAGTCCGGAGACTCTTCGGGAAGTCATCTGAAGTATTCTGGCTGCAGCAGCCGTGCCGATAAGCTTTTCTGCCATTGTACAATACCTCCAATCGGAAACAATATACCACCTATCGGAAATAACGTCAAGAATTTCCGATAGATTTCCGATAAAACGGAATATTTTCCGATAATCATTGCGGGATTTCCGATAGGAATAGCCTTATACTCCTCTTTGTTGCTAAATTTCAGGATAATCATTCAGCCCATAACCCAAATGATACATTATCTCCAGTTCATCTCTTGCATCCAAAAGTGCATTGTGCGTTTCTTGAGTATTCCGGCCGGTGAGAGCCACCGCGTCCGATGTTGAGAGCCATCCATTCCGCGTGGCAGAGCCAATCGGAATGAAAAGGTGTTCCGATGTACAGAGCCACCCATTACAATGAATCTGCGGCGAATGCCGAATTCA
>JAFZRH010000070.1 GCA_017619975.1 Lachnospiraceae bacterium
CTTCACACTATTATTATACCCGATCAGAACCGCAATAGCAATAGCATCACAGAATTATTTATATCTTCGTGCGCACCGATCACTTTTATATGTACTTGGCTTGAAAAAGCGGACAGCCCTCCCCTTCTCCTTGCATTTTTGCAAGACTGCGGGAGGGCTTTCTTGTTTTTCTTGCGGAACCGCCGGATTTTCACGGTCTAAGACTTTTTCTCCGTAAATTCAGATGGCAAAGAAAATTGCCAAAAAAGCGAAAGGAGAAAATGCCTATGACGATTTTTGATGCCGTCAAATCCAGGGTCACGCCCAGGATGGCGGCGGACCGGTACGGGCTGCATGTCAGCCGAAACGGGATGGTTCGATGCCTGTTCCACGATGACACCAATCCCAGTATGAAGCTCTACGACGATCACTACCACTGTTTCGGTTGTCAGGCGACGGGAGACGTGATCCGTCTGACCGCAAAGCTCTTCGGTATTACCGACCAGGAAGCAGCGAAGAAGCTGGCGGAGGACTTCGGCGTCCAAAATGAACAGACAGAAGAAAAGACGTCTGTGCTGGCAAAGCTGAGCCGTTTTCGGGAACAGTCTGAACAGGAACGGCTGTGCTTTCGGGCGATGCGGGATTATCTTCATCTGCTGGAAGGATGGCGGACAACGTACGCGCCGAAAACGCCGGAGGAGGAACTGGACGACAGATTTGTCGAAGCCCTGCTGATGACTGACTGTATCGAATACCTGCTGGATATCCTCACAGCTGGCCATCCGGAGGAACGCGCGGAAGTCGTGAAAGCACTTCTCACCGACGGGAAGATGACCCGGCTGCAGGAGTACACGGAGCGAAAGAAACGGGAGGCGGTGTGATATGAGCGAGTACAAGGATATGGATCTGATGATGGATCCGGCAGGAGAAATTGGCAGCATGCCCCCGTGGCTGCAGCAAGGGAAGTCCATCGATACCAGGGTGTTCTGTGAGGAATTCCTGGAGGAAAACCCGATGCTCTGTATCGGGGGTCAGTTTTTCAGCGTGGACGGCTTGTTTGCGGACGAAAACAGCATCAAAAAGAAGATCTATGAAAAACTCAAGCCCTGGTTTGCCGCAGGGCTCCCCAACAAGACGACGAGCCTTCTGGACTGCCTGCGGATCGAATGCTATTCGCCGCCGCTTCCGGTGCAGCCCGACAGGATCCATGTGGGTAACGGGACACTTTTTCTGAACGGCGAGTTTGTCCCGGACAAAGAATTCTGCCTCAACCGTTTGTCGGTCCGGTATAATCCCGATGCGCCTGCCCCTGAAAAATGGCTGGCGTTCCTGAACGGGCTTTTGGTCCCGGAGGATATCCTGACGCTTCAGGAGTATATCGGCTACTGTCTGATCCCCACGACGAAGGCCCAGAAGATGCTGTTTCTCATCGGCAAGGGCGGTGAGGGCAAGAGCCGTATCGGTGTGGTCCTGCGCTCGATCTTCGGGGGCAATATGAATACCGGCAGCCTATTCAAGGTTGAGGAAAACCGCTTCGCCCGCGCGGATCTTGAATACTCCCTACTGATGGTAGACGACGATCTAAAACTGGAAGCCCTGCCCCAGACAAACATCATCAAATCCATCGTGACGGCGGAGCTGCCCATGGACCTGGAGAAGAAGGGAAAGCAGAGTTACCAGGGACGGCTGTATGTCCGTTTTCTCGGTTTCGGCAACGGGACCCTACAGGCGCTCTATGACCGAAGCGTCGGCTTCTTTCGCAGGCAGATCATTTTGACGGTCAAGGACAGGCCGGAAGACCGGGTGGATGATCCCTTTATCGCGGACAAGATGGCCGCGGAGGCCGAAGGCATTTTCCTCTGGGCGCTGGAGGGGTTAAACCGGCTTCGGGCAAATGAGTTTCGTTTTACCATGAGTGAACGGTCCAGAGAAAACATGACGGAATCGGTGAAGGACGCCAACAACATCATCGATTTCCTCTCTTCCGAAGGGTATATCCGGTTCAAGGCCAATTACGAGGCATCGACAAAAGAATTATACGACGTGTACAAGCTCTGGTGTGACGACAACGCATACGGCCCGTTGTCCAGCCGGAGCTTTTCCAATTATCTGGCGCAGCACGCGGATAATTACCGCCTGGAAGCCACAAACAACATCCGTATCGGCAACGGGAAGCGCTGCCGCGGGTATTTGGGCATCGAAATCCTGAACCGTCCGTACGTCGGATAAAAAAGATCGATCAAGTGAAAACAGCCGTACATGCGTACATCCGTGCCGAAGAAAAGGGACACTGGTACGTATGTACGGCATTTTTGAATCGTTGACCGTTTTAAGGAGGAAACCATGAAAGCACAATACGGCATCTTGCGTTTTGCCAAATATAAAGGTCCCGAAATCGGGCACATCGAAGCCCATAACGAGCGCACTAAGGAGAACTACGCCAGCAATCCCGATGTGGACATCTCCCGCAGCCGCCTCAACTTCCATCTGGTAACGCCGCAGCGCAAATACCGGGCGGAAGCGGAGAAACAGATTGCCGAGGCCGGCTGCCGCACACGTTCAGACAGCGTTCGCGTGGTGGAGGCGCTCATTACCGCCAGCCCGGAGTTTTTCAAAGGAAAGAAACCCGCTGAGGTCAAGGCGTATTTCACCCATGCGACGGAGTTCATTGAAAAGCATCAGAACCCGAACACCATTATCTCTGCCGTGGTGCATATGGACGAGAAAACGCCCCATATGCACCTTTGCTTTGTCCCGTTGACAGAGGACGGAAGATTGTCCGCCAAGGACATTATCGGCAACAAGAAAAAGCTGACCTGGTGGCAGGACGAATTCTGGAAGCACATGGTGAAGAAATACCCGGAGTTGGAACGCGGGGAAAGCGCCGGCGAGACAGGCCGCACCCATATCCCGCCTAGGCTCTTCAAGGAAGCGGTGCACCTAGCCCGGATGAAGGAGCAGATCCTCCAAGTCCATGCCGAAACGAACCCCTTGAACAAGAAAAGCAAAACCGCGGAACTGGAGAATCTTCTTGGGAAATATATCCCCGCCGCGGAGGCCATGCGGACAAAGCTGAAGAAATACGACGGGCTTTATCGGCAGCTTTCCGAGGAGAAGGC
>JAFZRH010000071.1 GCA_017619975.1 Lachnospiraceae bacterium
CCGTTTACGCGGACAGAACCTTCTCCTTCGTGACCAAGACCCCGCCCGCCCCCGTTCTGTTAAAGAAGGCCGCCGGCATCAAGTCCGGTTCCGGCGCTCCCAACAAGAACAAAGTCGCTACCATCAAGATGGCTGATGCCCGCGCGATCGCCGAGCAGAAGATGCCCGACTTAAACGCCGCCAGCATCGAAGCCGCCACCAGCATGATCTGCGGTACCGCCCGCAGCATGGGGATCGTAGTGGAAGAGTAAGGAGGCAGCACGATGTTCAGAGGAAAGAAATATCAGGAAGCCGTTAAGTCCTACGACCGTTTCCAGGTCTACGATGCGGATGCCGCTCTGGCTCAGGTCAAGAAGATGGCTACCGCCAAGTTCGATGAGACCGTTGAGGTCCATCTGCGCACCGGCTGCGACGGCCGTCATGCCGATCAGCAGATCCGCGGCGCCGTCGTTCTGCCTCACGGCACCGGCAAGACCGTCCGCGTGTTAGTGTTCGCCAAGGGATTAAAGGCCGATGAGGCCCGCAATGCCGGAGCCGACTATGTTGGCGCGGAAGAGCTGATCCCGAAGATCCAGAACGAAGGCTGGCTGGACTTCGACGTCTGCGTTGCGACCCCCGATATGATGGGCGTCGTCGGCCGTCTGGGCCGTATCCTGGGCCCGAAGGGCTTAATGCCCAACCCCAAGGCCGGCACCGTGACCATGGACGTGACCAAGGCTCTGGCCGATATCAAAGCCGGTAAGATCGAATACCGTCTGGACAAGGCCAACATCATCCACGTGCCGATCGGCAAGGTCTCCTTTACCGAAGAAGCACTGCTGGAGAACTTCAACACCGTCGTCGGCGCTATCATCAAGGCCCGTCCCGCCGCTGTCAAGGGTGCGTTCTTAAAGAGCGTTACCGTGGCTTCCACCATGGGCCCCGGCGTGAAGATCAACACTGTCAAGCTGCTGAACGCGTAAGAGATCGTCACTGGCCGCCCTCACCCTGTCAGCTTTGCTGACATCCCTCCCCCGCGTCCGGGGGAGGGCAGGGGGCGGCGTGTCATCGCCCCAAAAAAAGCTTGACAACCGCACGCAAGTGTGGTAAAAACTCAAAACGTATCACCACTGCCGCAGACAGCAGGTACGGGAAACCGTGTAAGCCGCTTGGCGCCTGCCGAGGAAGTAAGATCGCACAACGATTTCTTATGTCCTCCGGCGTGTCCGGAGGATTTTTCTCTATAGCAGAGGTGAAGCGATAATCTCAAAAGGAGGGAAAAGTTTATGGCAAAAGTAGAACTGAAGGCACCGATCGTTCAGGAAATTTCCGAACTGCTGGATGGCGCGACGGCTGCCGTGCTGGTGGACTACCGCGGCATCACCGTGGACAAGGACACCCAGCTCCGCAAGGAACTGCGCACGAACGACGTCACCTACCGTGTCTACAAGAACACTCTGCTGAATATCGCCATGAAAGGCACCCCCTTCGAAGCGCTGGCCGGCGACCTGAACGGTCCCACCGCCATCGCCGTCACGAAGAAGGATGCCACCGTACCTGCCCGCGTCATCACCAACTTCGACAAGAAGGGCGAGATGATCCAGCTCAAAGCTGGTGTGGTAGATGGAACTTACTATGATCAGAAGGGTATCAACGCCGTGGCTCTGATCCCCGGCCGCGATGTACTGCTGGGCCGTCTGTTCGGCAGCATGAAGTCCCCGATCAGCAACTTCGCCCGCGTCTTAAAGCAGATCGCGGAGCAGAAACAGGCTTAAGAAGCCCGCAACTAAAATTTTTGGAGGAAAAAATATCATGGCAAAGATTACTGCTGCTGAACTGATTGAAGCTTTAAAGGAAATGAGCGTTCTGGAACTGAACGAACTCGTAAAGGCCTGCGAAGAGGCTTTCGGCGTATCCGCCGCTGCCGGTGTTGTCGTCGCTGCTGCCGGCCCTGCTGAAGAAGTCGAAGAAAAGACCGAATTTGACGTCGAGCTGACCGCCGTCGGTGAGAAGCGTATGGACGTTCTGAAGGCTCTGCGTTCCCTGACCGGTGCCGGCCTGAAGGAAGTCAAGGACATGCTGGATTCCGCTCCGAGCGTGATCAAGCCCGCCGCCACCAAGGAAGAGGCCGAGCATTTCAAAGCCGAACTTGAAAAGGTCGGCGCGAAGGTCACCTTAAAGTAATTCTGCTGCGGCATACGTATGACAAGACCCCGGGACATGTTCCCGGGGTCTTTGTGCAGGCAATACTTTTCCGCCGCCTCTTGACAATTCCGGATCCTGACGGGTATATTTAGTTCAATACAACGGTTTGGTGCAGGAGTTGCTATGCCCGGTTCCCGGAAAAAAATAGAGGAGGCAGGGAAAAAGTTCCCGATCTGGATCCCGATCGCGGCCGTACTGGCGGCCGCCGGGATCCTTCTCTATATTTTCTGGTGGCCGGTTCCGGCGGATCAGGCGTACGATCTGTCACTTGAAACAAAGACGCTGACGCTGACGATCGAGGACGGACAGGCGCAGGAAACAGCGTTGGTCTGGACCCTTAAGCCGAAGAGCGCCTGGCTGCGGTCCAGGGCCAAGAAATCTTTTGCGGAGACCGCGCTCATCTGGAGCAGCTCGGATCCGAACGTGGCAGCGGTGGACGCGGACGGAAAGGTCCGCGCCGTGGAAAAGGGAAACAGTCTGATTACGGGACAGTTCGGCTCTCTGACCGTGAGCTGTCCGGCAGAGGTATATTATCCGCTGAAAGGGCTGACTCTTTCCGCGCAGACGCTGACGCTGCAGAAAAATGACGGGGCTTATCTTACGGTCGCCCCGCTTCCGGACAAAGCGGAACTGCCGTCCGGGATTCGCTTCAGTTCTTCCGATCCGGCCGTTGTCCGGATCGATGATGCCGGCAATCTGACGGCGGCAGCGGTCGGAACAGCCGTGCTCACGGCGGAAGGCGGCGGCTTTTCGAATCATTGTACCGTCACGGTGCTGTCGGCGATGACAGGGATCCGGATCGAAGACGCGCCGGCCGTCATGAACGTGGGGGAAAGCGTACAGCTTCCGCTGAAGTATATTCCGGAGGACACGACCGATGACCGGACGGTGCGCTGGGAAAGCTCGGCGCCGGATCTCGCCGCGGTGGATGCCGACGGACTCGTTCAGGCGCTCGCGCCCGGAAAGGTGACGATCCGGGCTGCGGTCGGACCGTATCTTGCCGAGACCGAAATCGAGATCTTTGCGCCGCTTTTGGGCATCTTTTGTGAACCGGCGGAGCTGCTGCTGCTTCGGGGAGAAGAAGCGCAGCTTCAGATCCTTTTTGACCCGGAAAATACAACGGACGATACAACGGTTCTGTTTTCTTCTTCCGATCCCGGGCTGGTTTCGGTGGACGAAAACGGACGGATCACGGCGCTGGACGGCGGCATGGCGCAGATCACGGCGCAGGTCGGTCCGCATACGGCGCTCTGCGCCGTCATGGTGCGGGTCCCCATGACCGGACTTGTGATAGACGGGACCAATCTCACCCTGAAACGGGGTGAAACGGCGGCGCTTTCCGTCAGTTTCTTCCCGGAAGATACCAATGACGACCGGACGCTGCTCTGGATCAGCGACGCGCCGGAAGTGGCTTCGGTCGATGAAAACGGCGTGGTGACCGCGGAAAACGGCGGCGACGCGCTGATCACGGTAAGCTGCGGCGAATTCAGCGACCGGGTCCGCATTACCGTGACGGTCCCGGCGGAAGAAGTCCGGATCAGCCGGGACAGCCTGCATATGAATAAAGAAGAGAGCGCCTCCTTAAGTGCCGAGGTGCTGCCGGAGGATACTACCGAAGGCCGGGATATCAGCTGGTCCAGCAGTGACAGCTCGGTGGTTACCGTGGACGGCAGCGGCCGGCTCTATGCCGTTGCGCCCGGTGAATGTACGATCCGCGCCGAGCACGGAAATCTCTCTGCTTCCTGCCGGGTTCAGGTCAGCGCTCCCCTGCGGGGGATCAGCCTGAACCGGACAGACGTCACACTGATCGCCGGAGATCCGGTCACGCTGAGCGTAGAATACATTCCGCGGGATACGACGGATGACCGGACCGTCACCTGGAGCAGTTCGGACAATTCCGTTGCGACGGTAAACGGGGGCCGTGTGCAGACCCTCAGTGCCGGGACCTGTACCGTCACGGCACAGGTGGGCGGCTGCATGGCGTCCGCTGTGATCCGCGTCAAACCGCTGATCCGTGTGAGCGGCGTGACCCTGTCGCAAAGCTCGATCTCGTTTACGGATTACGGCCAGCGTGTGAAGCTGAGCGCCACGGTCTCCCCGGGAGATGCAACCTATCCGTCTGTCCGCTGGTCCAGCAGCAATACGTCCGTGGCAGCCGTCGAGAGTGACGGAACGGTGCGTGTGACCGGCAGCGGCAGCTGCACCGTTACAGCTACGGCAGACGGGGTCAGCGCAAGCTGTCAGGTCAGTTCCTCGCTGCCGCCGCCCAAGGTCGTGGTCGTGCTGGATCCGGGCCACGGCGGTCCCTGGAGCGGGGCGACCGCGTCCTGGAACGGAGAGACCGTGCTGGAGGCGGATCTGACGCAGGCAACGGCCTACGCCTGCAAGTATTATCTGGAGACGCATTACGTCAATCTGAAAGTCTATCTGACCCGCTACGATAACGACGACATTTTCCGCTGGGACGACGTCGATGAAGATATGCAGGCCCGCGCGGCCTGGGCGTCGGGCAAGGGCGCGGATCTTCTGGTCTGCCTGCATTACAATGCCGGCGGATCCGGCGGGACCGAAGTCTATGCTTCCGTCGCACCGGTGATCCGGGAGGCCAGCTATAAGCTGGCCGTGGCGATCCGGGACCGCATCGTGGCGCTGGGGTATTTTAACCGGGGTGTTTTCCAGCGGGTGAACGACAACGGCCGCACGGACGATTACTACGGGATCCTGCGCTACTGCGCCTGGCACAATCTGCCCGCCGTACTGGTCGAACACTGCTTTATGGACAATGCGGAAGACTTTTTCCGCATGGGGAGCCGCACGGAGGACCTGACCAACGCCATGGGCATTGCGGACGCGCTCGGGATCGCGGAATATTTAAAAGCGATGGGATATATTATTGAATAACAGAGGACAGCCATGCAGAAAGTCAAAGAATTTACCGACAGGATTCTTCAGAACGTAGGACAGGTCATCCTGGGGAAGGATGACGTGATCCGGCAGATCGTCATCTGTTTCCTGGCCGGCGGCCACGTGCTGCTGGAAGATCTGCCCGGCACCGGAAAAACGATGATGCTGCGTGCTTTCGCGCGCAGCATCGGCGGAGATTTCAAACGGATCCAGTTCACGCCCGATCTGCTTCCTTCCGATCTCACCGGCATCCATTTCTACAATCAGAAGGAAAACGAATTTGTTTTCCGGAAGGGACCGGTCTTTGCCAACGTGGTCCTGGCGGATGAAATCAACCGGGCGACGCCCCGCACGCAGTCCGCGCTGCTGGAGGCCATGGAGGAGCGGCAGATCACGGTCGACGGGCAGACCTTCCCTCTCAGCGAGCCGTTTATCGTCATGGGCACGCAGAACCCCATCGAATCCTACGGAACCTTCCCGCTGCCGGAGGCACAGCTGGACCGTTTCTTTATGCGGCTCAGCCTCGGCTATATGGAAAGAGAGCAGGAGATCGCCCTGATGGGCCGGCGGGATGCCCGGGATATCATTGAAGAGCTGCCGGCTGTGATCGGAAGTGAGGATCTTCAGGCGGCCCGCGGGGAGATCGCCGCGGTGACGGTTTCCGACGACGTGAAGGCCTATCTCATGGACCTGATCGAGGCGACGCGGGGAAATGCCCAGATCGCCTGCGGTGTTTCGGCCCGCGGAACCCTGGCCCTGTTTAAGGCGGCCCGGATCCGCGCGGCTATGAGCGGCCGGAACTATATCATTCCGGAAGACATCAAGAAGGAAGTCCTTCCCGTCCTCCCGCACCGTCTGCTGGTTGCACCGGGCAGTCACAGAGACCCGGTCCGGATCATGGAACAGATCCTGAGCGAGACGAAAGTGCCGCTGGAAAACGTATGATCCCCTTTATTCTGGTCGGACTTGCGGCAGTCATCCTGATCCTGCAGACCGTACTGACGCCGAAAGCTTTGGGGCGCCTGATCTGCCGGGATTTTTTTGACATGCCGCTCGCCGAACCGGATGAGAAGATCCTATATACCGGAAAGCTGATCAACAACTGGTTTCTGCCGGTCGTTTATATCAATTACGTCACCTATCTGCCGGAAGGGACCCGAATCGAAGGACAAAGCGCCAATCGGGACGGCCACCGGCTTTTTCTGATGCCGCACCGCAGCTACAGCCACACGGTGGCTTTCTCCGCATCGAAGAGGGGCGTTTACCGGAAAGGAAGACACTATGTGGAGATCGGAGATTTTCTGGGGCTTAAGACCCTGCTCCGCTCCGATCCGCTCAAAGTGGATATTACCGTCATGCCGCGCCGCTGCCGGGATGAGGCGATCATTCGGACACTGGGCGGCTATCTGGGGGATATTTCCGTCCGGCGCTTTATTCTGGAGGATCCCGTTCTGACGATCGGCCATCTTGACTATACCGGACGGGAGCCGATGAACAAGATCTCCTGGAAGCAGAGCGCCCGCGTGGGGCAGCTGATGGTCAAGAACAACGACCACACCATGGAAGTCAACGCGGCGGTGATCCTGAATCAGGCATCGGGCAGCGAGGCAGAAAAGGAAAAAAGCTTTGAGATTGTCCGCTCGGTCTGTGAACAGCTGGAGGAGATGAAGATCCCCTACTCATTTCTCTCCAACGGAGATGCCGGCAATCTGGACGAAGGTTTCGGGGAGAGACATTTCCGGGCGCTGATGACCAATCTGGGGCGCTCCCGGCTGACCGGCTTCTATTCCTTTGAAAACCTGACGGACCGCTGCTGCCTGCTGGGGAAAAAGACGAACCGCAGTTACTTCTTTATCAGCCCGCCGCTGTCTGCCAAAGACCGGGAGGCGCTGAGTCCTCTTCAGCAGATGGCCGGAGCGGATCTGATCGTTCTGGAAGCGGAGGTGGAACAGGATGCTGTTAACTAACGCTTTGAAAACGGTCTGTGATTTTCTGCTCTTTTTCTCGCTGGCCGGGCTGATCGGCTCCTACGGCGAAGCGGGGCCGCTGGTCGGATCTGTCCTGATCCTGGCCTTTTTCTCCTCCCTGATCCTGCAGAAAGCAGGGGGCACGCTTCCGGCGCGGATCCTCTGCGGTCTCCTGCCGGCGCTCGGTCTTTTAGCCGCGAAGGATCGGTCTGAACTTTGGATCACGGCCGTCATTCTGCTGGCCTATTTTGCCCTGACGCTTGCCGGCAAGAACAATATTCACTACGATAATTACAAATATTGGTTCGGGCTGCCGGCCATAGGCATCGCGCTTTTATTCGCCGTCTGTCTTGTGCGCTGGCCCGCGCACCGCATGACGGTCCTCTGCTGCGGCGCCTACCTGTTCCTGGGGGTTTTTGTTCTGCGGAGCAAGCGGATCGGCAAGGGCCTGCGCGCCGGCATCGCGCTGATGAATCTCGCGGAAATGACGGCGGTCGTCGTTTTCGGCAGCGTGTTCTTTTACCTGCTGTACGCGCTTTTTATGCGCTCCGGCGACCTTCTGCTGACCCTGCTCTCGCCGATTGCCTATCTTTGGGCGCTGCTGACGGATTTTCTGGTCCGGTTCTGGCGTGTGCTGGAGGAGGATCCGTCCGAAACGACGACGGCGGCGGTAACGGAGGAAAGCACGGCGGAGGAGGCGGCTGCCGATCCCAACGCAGCTGCCGATCCGGCGGAGCCCGCCCCGAACTATGCGTGGGTCGCTCCGCTGGTTAAAGTTGTTCTGATCCTTCTGGTGCTGGCCTTTCTGGTCTGGATCATCTTCCGGATCGTCCGGGGGATCCGCCGCCTTCGGACGGAAGAAGAGAAAGACGGGGACCCTTACGAGCTGGGAACGAAGAGAGACAGTCTGCCGGCCGGCAGGACAAAACGGAGGAAAAAGAATACAAAGACGGGCGGATCCTCCAACAAGCAGAAGATCCGGACCGTCTACTGGCAGTATCTGAACATGGTCCGGGCGCACGGCACCGAGATCGGCGGTCAGATGACCTCCGAGGAAGTCCTGACGGCCTCGGCCTGGCAGACGGATTCCGAGGCGGCCGCCAGGCTGAGGGAGCTTTATATCCTGGCGCGCTACGACGGGGAAGATCAGGTGAGCGACGGAGAGGTGGAGGAGGCCGAAGCGCTCCTCAGCCGTATTCGCGAACGATACGAGAGCGCCGGTCAGAGCTAAGCGGCTTCAGGGCTTGCCTTTTCCTGCCATTTGCGGTACAATACCACTTTATGGAGGTATTCCTATGAATCCCAAAAATAAAACGAAGAACCCGTCTGCTTCTCCCCGGACAAACGGCGAGCTGCGCAGTACCGGTTCGGCGGCAGAGAAGATCGAGCATCAGGAGAGTCTGAAGCGCCTGAAAGCATATAAGAAAAAAAGAAAGCAGCAGATCATCGGGCTGGGACTGGAATGTCTCCTGCTGATCGTTGTGGTCATCGGCTATATCGGGATCAGTTATTTTTATAAAATTACTCATAAGATCACCGATATCGGCGATCTGACCGCCTCGCAGGAGGTTCCGGAAGGAAAGACGGCAAAGACGCTGCCTGTTGTGGGACCGTCTCTCTCCGGAGCGGAAGCCACGACAAAGGCAGCGGATCCCTCCGGCCCCGACACCGCTTCCGGAGAGACCGAAACAACGCCGGAAGAGACCGATCCGCCGACGATGGATTATACCTTCCCGCAGGTGGATATTCCCGATCATTCGGGCTTTTACACCTTTGTTGTCTACGGCGTGGACGCCCGGGACACGACACATCTTTTGAAGGGAACGCAGGGCGACGTCTGCATTATTGTTTCCATCAATAAAAACAGCGGGGAAGTCCGGCTGGCTTCCGTTTACCGGGATTTCAGCATCGAAGTGCAGCCGGATCTCGACCGGAAGCTGACAGACTGCTATTCCCGTTACGGCGCGGCAGAGCTGACAGAACTGCTGAACCGCAACTTTGACCTGAACATTACGCATTTCCTTTCGGTCAACTGGCTCTGCCTGATCAATATCGTGGATGAGCTGGGCGGTCTGGATATCGAGCTGAGCGAAGCCGAAGCGGAGGCGATCGACAAGTACGTCTGGGAGATCGCAGCGGCAACGGGCAAGTCGGAAAAACCGGAAGACATGTTTATCGGGACGTATCACAAAGACCCCAGCGCCGAAAACGGCTACTGGATGGACGGATATCATGCCGGAATCTGGCATTTGAACGGCGTCCAGGTCGTCAGCTACAGCCGGCTGCGCTACGGTCTGGGAGAGGATTACGGACGGACGGCCCGACAGCGGAAAGTGATCGGGCTGGTTCTGGACAAGGCAAAAACGACCTCGCCGAGCAAAATCATCAACCTGATCGATATCGTTGCAGACAATATGCGCACGTCTCTGCAGCCGTCCGAGATGGTGTCCCTGGCACTGCAGTACAAGAAATACAGGCTGGCAGAAGCCAGCGCGTTTCCGCTGGCCAGCGGGACGATGATCACCACCAGTTCGCTGAAGTGGTATATCTACTGCGATGATTACGCCAATCAGGTGGGCAGACTGCACGAGTTCCTGTACGGCGACAGCAGCTACACGCCTTCAGAAAACGTGGAACGGATCTCGCAGTATCATACGAAACGGATCTCCGAGCGGTAAAAAGAAATCATGAAAATGTCCGTGGACGAACGGGCGCATGAAGAACATCTGGCGCGCCTGAGTCAGTATAAGAAAAAGAGAAAACAGCAGATCATCACGCTGGCGGTGGAATGTCTGCTGCTTTGTCTTGCCGTGCTGGCTTATGTGGGCGTCCGCTATATGGCCGGGACGTTTCAGGATATTCGGATCGATCCGAACGAGACGCTTCCGTCCTATGCATACGATCCGGACGAGACCGAACCCGAAACGCTGCCGCCGCTGACGGACGGAGAGGAGGATTCGGCGTCCCCGACGGAAGAGATCCCTTCGGAAGGCCTCTCCGGAACGGAAGAACTGCCGACGCCGAAAGCTCCGGGCGAGGACGGAACGACGGAGGTCTTTCAGCCGGCGGAACCGACCGCTTTTACGAACCCGGCGCCGAACCGGACGGCGGATCCGGGCAGTTATGAGACGTATGTTCTGTTCGGGGTGGATACCCGGAAACAGAAAGAGCTTCTGAAATATACCATGGGGGACGTCTGCATCCTGGCCTCGGTCAATAAGGACAGCGGCGACGTCAGACTGGTTTCCGTCTACCGGGATTTCTGCGTGGAAGGAGAAAACAGCTATTTCTACAAGCTGACGGCGGCCTATTCCAAATTCGGGGCGGCGGAAGCCGTGGCGATCCTGAACCGGAACCTGGATCTGGAGATCAGCGACTACGTGGTGGTCGGCTGGACGGCGCTGGCGGATATCGTGGATATCATGGGCGGCCTGGAGATCAATATGTCCCGGGCGGAAGCGGAGCAGGTCAACAACTATATCGAGGAAGTCCGTCAGGCGACCGGACGGCCCAAAGGCACGAAAGGCGTCGAGGTGCGGGAAGGCACCCAGACTTTAAACGGCGTCTCGGTAGTCAGCTATTCCCGGATCCGCTATTTTGTCGGAAACGATATCGAACGGACGCGCCGTCAGCGCTATGTGATCGGGCAGCTGCTGGAAAAGATCCGCAGAATGGATGTCAGCCAGATGCTGGAGATCGTCAATTCCCTGAGGAAAAATATGAAGACCACGCTTGCCGTCAATGAGATCATGTCGCTGGCGTATAATTATAAGAAATACCATATCAGCCTGACGACAAGCTTCCCGGAGAATCACGTGACCAGTGAGGAGCTGGGCTGGGTCTTTTTCTCAAGGGATCTGACGGCGGACGTGAGAGAGCTGCATCGGATGCTCTACGATGATGACAATTTTATTCCGTCCGCCAATATCGCGAGGATCGGCCAGTATCACAGAGGCCGGATCAAAGGCTCCGTCGAGTATCAGGATTAACAAAAAAGATAAGAGTTCGTCACAGTTTGGACACAAAAGCCCGTTAGACTTGTCACTGCAAGCCGATAACGGGCTTTTGCATGAGAAAGAAATGACGGGAGGCTGACCATGAACGAATGGGAAGAAGATAAAAAGGAAACCGGAGAAAACGGAGAACTGCCGATCAACGGCAGCGATGCCGTCCGGGAAGCGAACGATTTAAGAGCCCGGGAAGAGGCAGAGCAGGCGGCTGAAGAGGCGCGGCAGCGGGAAGCGGCCGCCGCGGAAGCCAGACGTCTGGCAGAGGAGCACCGGCAGGCTGTTCTGGCGGAGCAGGAAGACCGGAAAAAGCGCTGGGAGGATTATAACCGGCAGAAAGAAGCGGCCGAGAAGGCGCGCCGCAAGATGAAGCGCCGCTCTTTCGTGAGCGTGCTGGCGGCTCTGATCGCCGTAGCGGCCCTCGCTTTCGGGGTGACGAATTATCTGTCGGTGAAGGAACTGAAGACCCAGATCGCCTCCCTGCAGAGTCAGGTGACAGCCGCTCCGGGCAATACCAGCCGCAGCAGCCGCGGAAACCAGACGGCAGATCCCGGCGTACTGAGTGAAAAAGCGGTCCTGGAAACGGTATCCGCCAAGGAAAGCGACGGTATCAGCGGAAGCCTGACGGATGTCTCCGACATCGTCAGCGAAGTGATCTCCTCCGTCGTTTCCATCGAGGTCGTATCTACGGTCAAGGTCAACAGCGGTTTCTACGGTCAGCGGGAATATGAAGCACAGGGAGCCGGCAGCGGCGTCATCATCGGCGGCAATGAAACGGAACTCTGGATCGCTACGAACTACCATGTGATCGAAGGCGCCAAAGAGATCACGATCATCTTCGTGGATGAAGAGACGGTCTCGGCCTACGTAAAAGGCAGCAGCCAGGAAAACGATCTGGCGGTGCTGGGAATCGAACTCAGCAATATCAAAGAAGAAACCAAGGCTTCCATCAAGGCGGCCGTGATCGGCAGCAGCGACGATCTGAAACTCGGCGAAGGCGTGATCGCGATCGGGAACGCGCTGGGCTGGGGCCAGTCCGTTACGACCGGCGTCGTCAGCGGCTTTGAGCGGAACGTGACGTTTGAGGACGGCACGACCATGAATCTGCTGCAGATCAGCGCGGCGATCAACCCCGGCAACAGCGGCGGCGCCCTTCTGAACGCGAAAGGGGAGCTGATCGGCATCAACAACGCCAAGTATTCCGATGAGGACGTGGAAGGCATCGGCTTCGCGATCCCGATCTCCAGCATCGTGGATATCATGGAGGAGCTCTCGCTGATGGAACCGCGCATCCCGGTGGCCGCAGACCAGTATCCGTATCTGGGGATCACGTTTGACAACCGGACTTCCCGCTATGCGGAGTATTACGGGATCCCGGCCGGCGCCTACGTTTATGAAGTCGGAGCGGACACCCCCGCGCAGAAAGCCGGCATCCTGGCGTATGACGTGATCACGGAGCTGGACGGCGTGAAGATCTCCAGCTACGACGATCTGGTGAACGAACTGCAGTATCATGCCGGCGGCACCGAGGTGACGCTGAAGGTCAAGCGGCTGGAAAAGGGAAGCTATCAGGAACTCGAGATCCGGCTGACGCTGGGATTCAAGAAGGATTACAATTAACCGGAACCGGAAAAACTTTTTGCGGAATCCCTTGCAAAAGAAGGGAAAGCACAATATAATATTTCCGAAGACCGGAAGGTCTTTAAATAAGAAACGAGGAGGTACACATAATGGCGTATAAAATTGGTGATCAGTGCGTGTCCTGCGGAGCTTGTGCGGCTCAGTGCCCGGTGGGCGCTATTTCAGAGGGAGACGGAAAGTACGAGATCGATCCGAATGCCTGCATTGAGTGCGGCGCCTGCGCCGGCACCTGCCCGATGGGAACCATCGATTTAGAGTAAAGCATAAGCTTAACAGGGAGAGAGCAGTCCGGGAGACCGGGCTGCTCTCTTGCTTTATTCGGCGAAGGATGATATACTGTTTTTTTAGAATTTATCTTTTTTGTTTATGATTTGAGGATCGGGACGCATGAAGGAAATCTTGTCGGTACAAACGATGCGGGACAGCGACGCGGCCACGATCCGGGCGGGGATCCCCGGCCGGGAGCTGATGCTGCGCGCCGCCCGCGGGGTTCTGAAAAACGCCCGGATCACGGAACCGGCGGCGGTTCTTTGCGGCAGCGGCAACAACGGCGGCGACGGGTATGCGATCGCCATGCTGCTGGCTGAAGAAGGCCGGGCGGTCCGGGTCCTGCGCGTGAGCCGGAGCCTCTCGGAAGACGGTGCTTTCTATTTGGAAAAATGCCGGGCGCTGGGGGTCGAAATACAGATGTACACGGCGGAGACGGATCTGAGCGCTTTTGCGACGGTGATCGACTGCCTCTTCGGCACAGGGCTGTCCCGGCCCGCCGAAGGCCTGTATGCGGATGCCATCGAAAAGGTCAACGCGTCCGGCGCGCACGTGATCTGTGTGGATATCGGCAGCGGCTTAAGCGGTGACAGCGGTCTGGGCGATCCTGCCGTCAAGGCGGATCAGACCGTTTCGGTCGGGAGTTTCAAGCCGGGACATTTTCTGGGCCGGGCCAAGGATCTGCGCGGTGAAGTCATAAACTGCGATATCGGGATCCGGCCGCTTCAAGTCGATGCGTACCTGATGGAAGAAAAGGACGCGGCAGACTGCCTGCCGCAGCGCCGGAATTATTCGCATAAGGGCGACTATGCTTACGTGGGGCTGGCCGGCGGCTGTCTGGCCTATAACGGCGCCCCGCGGCTGGCTGCGATGGCGTCCGCCGCCATGAAGAGCGGTGCGGGCGTGGCGGTCGCCGCCGTTCCGAGGAGTCTGGTGCCAGCCATGATCCCTTATACGCTGGAAAGCACGGCGTTTCCCCTTTCCGAGACCGAGGACGGCGGGATCCGCTTTGTCCGGTCGGAATGGGAGTCTCTGATCAGGCGCTGCCGGACCATAGCCTTCGGAATGGGGATCGGCCGGAGCGAAGAAGTGAAAAACGCCTTGTTGTTCCTGCTGGAAGAGTTTGACGGCCGGCTGATCCTGGACGCGGACGGCCTGACCGTGCTGGCGGAAAGCGGAACGGAGAGGCTGAAAAACGCGAAGGCGAAGATCCTGCTGACGCCGCATCTGGGTGAGGCTTCCCGGCTGTTCGGCCGATCCGTGCGTGAGATCGAAGCGCAGCCGCTCAAGCTGGCAAAAGAATTCGCGGCCGGCCATGCGTGCACCGTCCTTTTGAAAGGGCCTGCCACAATCGTAACGGACGGAGAGGAAAGCTGGATCACGGACAGAGGCTGCCCGGGCATGGCGACCGCCGGCAGCGGAGACGTTTTAAGCGGTGTCCTGGCTGCCGTGCTGGGGTACAGCAAAGCGTCCCTCCCGAAAGCGGCAGCGGCAGCGGCCTATCTTTGCGGAGCGGCCGGAGAGCGGGCACAGGCGGAAACCGGACCGACCGCCATGACGGCTTCGGATACGGTCCGCGCGATCCCGCAGGCGGTCCGGCGTCTGGAAATGATCCGTGACAGGATGATGTGTTGATATGCCGAATCTGTCTTTCCGCAAACTGAAACAGAAGAAGATCCGCCTCTCCGCCTCGGTGGGGAAGCGGCGCTTTTACTTCTTTCTGGCAGCGCTGATCGCATCGCTCCTGGTACTGGCCGGCAGCATGCTGGATGAAAGCCTGGGGCTGCCGTATATTGCCATTTTTGTGAAACTGGGCCTGGCCTGGCTTGCTTTTATGCTGGCCCGGCAGAGCGGATATCTGGATCCTGCGGGAGACGGATCTCTTTTCACGCCGTATGCCTGGCTGATCCTGCCGCCGCTCGTCTTCGTTCTGCTTTCCTGCCTGGGGCCGATTCGGTTTACGGCCGCCTGGCCGGATCTGCTGTTCTCTCTGCTCGGCGTTCTGGGAACGGCTCTGTGGGAAGAGCTGTATTTCCGTCTCTGGGGCCGGATCCTCTTTGAAGAAGAGGGAAAATACCGTCCGCTGGACTTTCTGTTTATTGCGCTGACCTTCGGTGCGATGCACCTCATCAATCTGGCTGCGGCGCCTTTCGCAACGGTGGCCGTTCAGGCCATGCTGGCTGTCGTAACGGCACTGTTTTTGCAGACGATCCTGGCCGGCAGCGGCAGCCTGCGTCTGGTGATCGTGTTTCATTTCCTGATCAACGGGATCTCCGTTCTGTTCGGCCGTTTTCTGGTCCCGGATGCGGGACAGCGCTTCTTCCCCGTTTTAGAGAGCCTGGCTCCGCTGCTGCTGGGAGCGTATTACGCGCTGTCGGCCGCCGTATCGGCCAGACGGCAGAAGCTTTTTATCAAACGCTTGTAATTCTTTCCGCAATCAAGTAAAATAAAAAGATAAAAGGCAGCCTTGCGGGGCCTGCCTGATAAGGAGGAGTCCATATGAAGAAGTTTATGAGCGAATTTAAAGAATTTGCCGTAAAGGGAAACATGATCGATATGGCGATCGGCGTTATCATCGGCGGCGCGTTTACGGCGCTGGTAACGGCTTTTACCACCAATATCGTCAATCCCCTGATCGGTCTGATTCCGGGCGTGAAGAACCTGGACAATGCCCTGAAGATCGTGATCACGCCGGCCGGTGTGAACGAAGCCGGAGAAGCGGTCGAGGAAGTCGCGATCAAATTCGGTGCTTTCCTGGCTGCCATCATCACCTTCCTGATCCTGGCTCTCATTGTCTTTATGATCGTGAAAGGCATCAACAAGATGCGCAGGGCGGAAGAAGCCCGCAAAGCGGCCGCCGCTCCCGCGGAAGAGCCTGCCGAGCCGACCACCAAGATCTGCCCGTTCTGCCAGACCGAGATCCCGATCCTGGCCCGCCGCTGCCCGCACTGCACTTCGCAGCTGGAAAAATAAGCAGCCCGGCGTCCGTGACCGCATGACAGTGTAAGAAAAGAGGAACAAAAGGATGATCAATGTGACCCGGTCCTATCTTCCGGACTTTGAAGAGTATATTGAAGAAATCAGAGATATCTGGGACAGCCACTGGCTGACCAATATGGGAGAGAAGCACCAGGCACTGGAGCGGGGACTGGAGGCTTATTTCTCCGTCCCCCACGTCATCCTGTTTACGAACGGCCATCTGGCGCTGGAAAACGCGCTGGCCGTGCTGGATCTGCCCCGGGGCGGGGAAGTGATCACCACCCCGTATACCTTTGCGTCCACGACGCACGCCATCGTTCGGAACGGTCTGGTGCCGGTCTTCGCGGACATCGATCCGGAGACCTACACGCTGGATCCGAAAAAAGCGGAATCCCTGATCACGGAAAAGACCGTGGCGATCCTGCCGGTGCACGTTTACGGACACCTGGCGGACGTGGACGCGTTTGACGCGCTGGCGAAAAAGTACGGCCTCAAGCTGATCTACGACGCGGCCCACACCTTCGGGGTCCGCAAGGAAGGCTTTGCCGGCCGGCCGGGACTTTTCAGCAGCGCCTACTTCGGCGATCTTTCCATGTTCAGTTTCCATGCCACGAAGGTCTACCATACCATCGAAGGCGGCGCGCTGACCTTTGCGGCGGATGCGCTGGAGCAGCCCCTGAACGATCTGAAGAACTTCGGCATCCGCAACGCGGAGGAGGTGGCCTATATCGGCGGCAACGCCAAGATGAATGAATTCCAGGCTGCCATGGGGCTCTGCAATCTGCGGCACGTGGACGAAGAGATCGCCCGGCGGCGGAAAGTGGCCGCGCAGTACGACGCACGGCTTTCCGGCCGGGACGGCATCGTGGTCTCGAAGCCGCAGCCGGGCGTACAGTCCAACTATGCTTACTATCCCGTTGTCTTCGACGGGTTCAAAAAAGACCGTGACCGGATCTTTGAAGAACTGAAAGCGGAGGGCATCGTGCCCCGCAAGTATTTCTATCCGCTGACCAACGATTTTGACTGTTATAAAGACTATCCGACGGCCGGGAAAGAAAAAACGCTGCTTGCGGACCATATGGCGCAGCGCGTGCTGACGCTGCCGATGTACGGCGAGCTGGCCCCGGCGGACGTGGACCGGATCTGCGATATCATTCTGCGCTGAACGGTCCGGCCGGCGGCAAAACAATACAATACTCAGGGGGAACGGTATGGAACCGCTGGTTTCGATCCTTTGCGTTACCTTTAACCATAAAGATTATATCCGGCGCGCGCTGGACAGCTTTCTGGCGCAGAAAACGGACTTTCCCTTTGAGATCATCATTCACGACGATGCCTCTACGGACGGTACTTCGGATATCCTGAAGGAATATCAGGAAAAGTATCCGGAGATCGTTATTCCCTATATCCAGACGGAAAACCAGTATTCGAAGCCGGATTATCACAGCATGTACGATTTTATCTTCCCCATCGCCCGCGGGAAGTATTTCGCGCACTGCGACGGCGACGATTATTTCTCCGATCCGCTGAAGCTTCAGCGCCAGGTGGACTACCTGGAAGCGCATCCGGACTGCAGCATCGTGACGCACCGGGCCTTGTGGCACGTGGAAGGCACGGACGGCAGCGGGGATTTCTGCTATCCGGCGGAAGAAAGCGAGAGGGATTTCAGCACTCGCGAGATCTTTGTGGACGGCGCGGGACTCTTTGCCACGAATTCCTTCGTGCTGCGGGCGGACGTGAACCGGAACGTGCCGGAAGCCTTCTACGTACGCGGCGTAGGGGACTATACGCTGCTCCTGTACGCGGCTACTCAGGGCCGCTGCCACTATCTGCCCGAGGTCATGAGCGTGCACAACGACGGCGTGCCCGGCTCCTGGACCGTCAACAACATGTCCACGCCGGAAAAGAAGATCCGGCAGGACAATATCGTGATCGACATGCTGAAGACCGTGGACGCCTATTACGGCGGAAAATACCATGCGGAAGCAGCGGAAGCGATCGAAAAGCGGGAACGCCTGCGGGATGATTTCCACTTTAAGGCTCTTTGGGAACAGAGAAAAAAGAAGGAAGCCGCGGCGCTCTACCCGGAGCGGAGAAAGCGCCTGCGCCGGGACCGGCTGCGCGAAAAGCTTCCCGGGCTGGCCGGCCTTTACGACCGCCTGAAAGGGCGATAATACCGAAACAGGACAAGAAGCAAGATGGATCTGCGTCAGAAGGCGGCTTCCAATTTTATATGGCGTTTTCTGGAGCGCTTCGGCGCGCAGGGGGTGGGCTTTGTCGTTTCCATGGTTCTGTCCCGCCGTCTGGGACCGGAGATCTACGGCCTGGTCGCGACGGTGACCGTGTTCACCTCGATCGTCAACGTGTTCGTAACCTGCGGCTTAAACGATGCGCTGATCCAGAAAAAAAACGCGGACGACCTGGATTTTTCCACGGTTTTCTATTTTAATATCTTCATGTGCCTGACGCTGTACGGCCTGATGTACGCGGCCGCACCGCTGATCGCCCGCATTTATGAAGAGCCGGAGCTGACGGCGCCGATCCGGGGCCTGTCCCTGATCCTGGTTTTCGGGGGCATTAAAAACATCCAGGTGGCCTACGTTTCCCGGAACCTGATGTTCAAGCGCTTCTTCTACGCGACGCTGGCCGGCACGCTGGCGGCGGCCGTCGTGGGCATCTGGATGGCCTACAACGGCTACGGGGTCTGGGCGCTGATCGTGCAGAACCTGGTCAATACGACCATCGATACCGTCATCCTGTGGCTGACGGTGCACTGGCGGCCGAAGCGGATGTTCTCCTTTGAACGGCTGAAGGGACTGTTTTCCTACGCCTGGAAGCTGCTCGCCAGTTCCCTCGTGGATACGGTCTACAACAAGCTCGCGCAGATCGTGATCGGCCTTCGTTACACGAAAGAGGATCTGGCCTACTACAATAAAGGCGATACGATCCCGAGCCTGCTGGTGACGAATATCAACGATTCCACCAACAATATCCTGCTGCCGATCATGAGCTCGGAGCAGGATGATATCGCGCAGGTGCGCGCCATGACCCGCCGGGCGATCCAGCTGAGTTCCTTTATCATCATGCCGATGATGGCAGGCCTGGCCGCCGTTGCGCTGCCCTTCGTTAGGCTGGTGCTGGCGGACGAGTGGCTGCTGGCCGTCCCGTACCTGCAGATCTTCAGTTTCGTCTTTGCCTTCTACTGCGTGCATACGGCGAACCTGAACGCCATCAAAGCGCTGGGGCGGAGCGATCTGTTCCTGAAGCTGGAAATCATCAAGAAAGTCGTCGGGATCGTGACACTGATCGTGACCGCGCAGATCAGCGTCATGGCAATGGCGCTGGGACAGGTCTTTACCTGTATCACGGGGCAGATCATCAACTCCTGGCCGAACCGGAAGCTGCTCGGCTACAGCTACCGGGAACAGTTAAAGGATATGCTGCCGCATATCCTGCTGTCTGTCGGGATGGGGCTTACGGTCTGGGCCGTGGCGCTGCTCGGACTGTCCGATCTGATCACGCTGCTGATCCAGATCCCGCTGGGCATCGCCCTTTACATCGCGGGAGCAAAACTCTTTAAGCTGGAGATCGCGGACTATGCGATCGGCCTTGTGAAGGGACTGCTGAACCGGAACAAAAAGACGGAGTAAAGAAAGGGAAAAGCTATGAAAAACTGCATTTTCTGCAAAATTGCGGCGGGGGAGATCCCGTCGACAGCCCTGTATGAGGACGACAAGGTCCGGGTGATCCTGGATCTGGGACCGGCGGCCAGAGGCCATGCCCTGGTGCTCCCGAAGCGTCACTATAAAGACGCCACGACCATGCCGAAGACCCTGCTCGGCCATGTGATGAAGGTCGGCGCGAAGATCGGAGCGGCCCAGATGAAAGCCTTCGGCTATGACGGCTTCAATCTGATCCAGAACAACGGAGAAGCGGCCGGTCAGTCCGTGTTCCACTTCCATCTGCACGTGATCCCGCGGAAGGCGGGCGACGGCGCGGTGGGACTGTGGAAGCCGGGCAGCACGACGCCGGAAGAAATGCGGGAGACGCAGGAAAAGATCGCGGCGGTCCTGTAAGGGGCGCGAGAAGACGGGGACATGGTTCAGACAGATCCCGGCCGGGTTCGGCACGGAAAGGAGAGGGTTCATGGCGGAGAAGAACTATATCGAAGTCAATTTGATGGGGAAAAGCTATATTCTGGGCGGCAGCGAGGATGAAGCCTATCTGCAGCGCGTGGCGACTTATGTCAACGGCAAAGAAGCCGAACTGAAGCGCATGCAGGGGTACCTGCGGCAGAATGCGGACTTCCAGCATTTAACGCTGCTCCTGAACATGGCGGACGACTATTTCAAGGCACTGCGGCAGGTGGAGAACCTGAAAGCAAAACAGGAACAGATGGAGCAGGAGATCTATAACTTAAAGCATGAACTGGTCTCCAGCCGGATCCGCTATGAAGAGATCTGAGCGGAAGATGGAGCTTCTGGCGCCGGCCGGCTCCTGGGAGAGCATGGCGGCGGCTTTTCATGCCGGCGCGGATGCGGTCTATATGGGCGGCCCGCGCTTCGGCGCACGGGCTTATGCGGACAATCCGGACGATGACGGTGTAAAGCGCGCCATCGACTATACGCACCTGCGCGGCAAGCGGCTGTATCTGACCGTTAATACCTTACTGAAAAATTCCGAGATCGGCGAAGAACTGTACGGTTACCTGAAACCGCTGTACGAGGCGGGACTGGATGCGGTGATCATACAGGACTTCGGCGTTTTTCGTTTTTTACGGGAGACTTTCCCGAATCTGCCGCTGCACGGCTCCACACAGATGACTGTCTGCGGGCCGGAAGGCGCGGCCTTCCTGCAGGAGCAGGGCTTAACGCGTCTGGTCCTGCCGCGGGAGCTTTCGCTGGAGGAGATCCGGCTGGTCTATGAACGGACGGGGATGGATCTGGAAGTCTTTATTCACGGAGCGCTGTGTTACTGCTACTCCGGCCAGTGCCTGATGAGCAGCTTTCTGGGCGGACGAAGCGGCAACCGCGGACGCTGCGCCCAGCCCTGCCGCCTGAATTACGAGGGCGGCTCTTTCCTCAATATGCGGGACCTGTGCACGCTGGATCTGCTGCCGGCGATCCGCGCAGCCGGCGCGCATTCGTTAAAGATCGAAGGGCGCATGAAGAGCCCGCTCTATACGGCCGGCGTGGTCAGCGTGTACCGCAGCTATCTGGACCGCCTGGAAGCCGGCGAGCCGTACCGCGTGCGGAAAGAAGACCGGCAGCTTTTGTTCGAGCTTTTCAACCGGGGAGATTTTACCGACGGCTACTTCAAACGGCATAACGGACGCGAGATGATCAATCCGGCCGGGAAACAGACGCGGATCAGCTTGCCGGAGGAGAAGCGGCTGGCGATAGAAGAAAAATATTTAAGCCCGGATCCTGTCGCGGTTTCGGGAAAAGTCGTCGTCGAAGAAAAGAAAGAAACAAGCTTATCTATAAAATACGGAGAAAGTTCTCTTGAAACAAAAGGCGCCGCGGCTCAGACGGCGGCCAACCGCCCTTTAGGGGAAGAACAGGTGCGCAAACAGATCGAAAAGACCGGAGAGAGCGAATTTATCTTCCGGGATCTGGCTGTTGAAGTAAAAGGCAGCTGCTTCGTACCGGTCAGCGAACTGAACGCCCTGCGGCGGGAAGCGCTGGAAAACCTGAAGGAAACGATGCTGTCTCCTTTCCGACGGCCACAGGCCGGGCTGCGGATGGCGGCTCCGGAAAACGAACGGGAAAATAAGCCGGCGGAAGCGGCGCATGAAGCAGGAATGCTGACGCTTGCCGGCCGGTCGCTGTTAAACGTCCTGATCAACAGCCCGAAGCAGCTGGAGGAGACCCTGTCCGTCCCGGAGGTGGACGGCATATATCTGCCGGCGGATTACATCCCGCCGGAAGCGCTGGCGGAGACGGCGGAAAAAGTCCGCGCAGCCGGAAAGAAAGCGTATTACGCGCTGCCTTTCGTCTTCCGGCAGGAGGCGCGCCGTCTTTTCGAAAAAGAAGAGACGCTGCGGCTGCTGCGGGAAGCGGAGCCGGACGGGGTGCTGCTTCGCAGCCTGGACGAGCTGGCTTTCTGGCAGGAAAAGGATCTGCCCGGCCGGCGGATCGCGGACGCGGGCCTGTACAGCTGGAACCGGGAAGCGGAAGCTTTCCTCAAGGAGGCCGGCGCGGAAGTGCTGACGCTGCCGCTGGAACTGCACGAAAAAGATTACGGCGAAGCAAACTTCCTGCCGCGCGAGCAGGTCGTCTACGGACGGGTGCCGCTTATGGTCTCGGCTCAGTGCGTTCAGCGCACGAAGGAGGGCTGCCTGAAAGCGGCGGGACAGCCGGCGCTTTCGGAGCCAAAGTTTACGACCCTGACAGACCGTACCGGGGCCGAAATGCCCTGCGAGAGCCGCTGCCGTTTCTGCATGGGCGTGATCTATAACGCCGTGCCGCTCTTTTTGGGCGATATCGCGCGGGAGGAGAGCGCCTGGCGGCTGCAGTTTACGGACGAAAGCGGGGAAAAGACGCGGCAGATCCTGGCGCTTTTCGCCGAGGCGCTGCGTCGGGGAGAAAAGCCCGGCCGGCCGGACAATCTCGCCTTTACCCGAGGCAATTACAAACGCGGCGTGCAGTAACCTTACCCTCCCCCTTTAAGCATGGCCCGTGTCATCCTGAGCGAAGGCGGCATCGCCGCCGGAGTCGAAGGATCTTTCACCCGCAGGGTGAATTGCCCTGCTCCGCGCCCTAAAAACGCTCCGCGCCCGGATCACAATAAAAGAAAGGACCTCGCCCTCCCCCTTTAAGCATGGCCCGTGTCATCCTGAGCGAAGGCGGCATCACCGCCGGAGTCGAAGGATCTTTCACCCGCAGGGTGAATTGCCCTGCCCCGCGCCCTAAAACGCTCCGCACCCGGATCACAATAAAAAGAAAGGACCTCCCATGTTCCTCTCCACCCTCTGCTATATACAAAAAGACGGTCAGACCCTCATGCTTCACCGCGTCAAAAAGGCGCATGACTTAAACGAAGGCAAGTGGGTCGGCATCGGCGGGAAGTTTGAGGCGGGCGAGAGCCCCGAGGAATGCCTCCTGCGCGAAGTGAAAGAAGAAACGGGCCTGACGCTGACATCGTACCGCTTCCGCGGCATCGTGACTTTCGCGAACGATACCTGGCCGGAGACCGAATATATGCATCTTTTCACCGCAGACGGCTTTGTAGGAGATCTCAAGGACTGCGACGAAGGCGTTCTTCGCTGGATTCCGGACGAAGAGATCCCCTTCCTGCCGCAGTGGGAAGGCGATGCGGTCTTTTTCCGCCTGATCCGGGAAAACGAGCCGTTCTTTTCCCTGAAGCTGAACTATCACGGCGATCGGCTCACCGGCGCCGTATTAAACGGAAAAAAGCTGGAACTGAATGCCGCGGTCGGCAAAAAGGTCTGAAACCGCCGGAAAGGAGACTCCCATGCGTTTGTTTATCGCCATACAGCTTTCGGAAGAAATGAAAGCCGCGCTCCTGGAGAGCATGCATTCCCTGAAAAAACTGGGTGTCAAAGGCCGCTACGTGCCGGGCCAGAACCTGCATCTGACGCTGGCCTTTCTGGGCGAATGCCCGGACGCCGCGCCGGCGAAAGCGGTGCTGGAACAGCTGCCGTACAAACCGTTCAGGCTGTCGTTTTCACAGGCCGGCACCTTCGGAGATCTGCTCTGGATCGGCCTTAAGGGCAATCAGGGCTTAAGCGCGCTGGTGCGGGATCTCAGGGCCGGACTGGATCAGGCCGGCATCGAATACGACCGGAAAGCGTTCCGGCCGCATATCACGATCGTGCGGGAAATGGGCGGTCCCTGGCAGAAGCTGCCGCCGCCGAAAGGCGAGATGATGGTGAAGAAAGTTTCCCTGATGCGTTCGGAGGTCCGGGACGGCAAAAGGGTCTATACGGAGCTGTTTTCGGTATAAAACACGATTACCGGTACCATTTCGGGATCACAGAAGCAAAAGAATCATAATCCTCAAAAGCGGTCTGACATCTTCTCGTCATGCCGCTTATTTCTTCCGGACCGAACGGTTCGGCCCATTTGATGGAATAAAGAGACGCATGCGCGACGTATACCGCAAGCGTCCGCCAGAAATCCGTAGGGACGTCATCCTGAAAGTAGGCGCCAATCTGACCGATACAGTACGGAACGCTCACTTCACGGCCGAAGCTTTCGAGCTTGTAGAATTCTTCGTACGGATCCCCGACTTCCCAGCGGTTAAAATCGATCACGGCGATGTTTCCTTCCGGCGTATAGATCAGATTGCCCGGATGAAAATCCCCATGCTGATAGACCGGCGCTTCCCGCCAGATCAGATCGATGTTCTCCTTTACGTAGCGAAGGGCCGTTTCATCCCCGGCGATCCGCAGCGCGGACTGTTCGTAGCGGGCAAGCTGCAGGAGCTTCTTTTCTTTCTTGGTGGCAGCCGGAACGTCGGCCGGATCCAGGGGCAGAGAATGGATCTTTTTCAGGATCGCCCCGGCCTTGCGGCCAAGTTCAAGCTGCCTTTCTTCGGGCAGGGAGGGCAGAACCTCTTCCAGATCCCGTCCGTCCACCCAGGAAAGAAGCATATAAACCTGGGAGCCGTCCGGCGTTGTCCCGAAATCGAGGGGCTGCGACATGGGAAAGCCGAGAGAAGCGTATTTCTGAACGATCTCGAATTCTTTTTTCTTGCCGTCGTATTTGGACGCATCGGAAAGCCGCAGCAGGCACGGATCGCCTGCGCGGCTCATAACGCGGTATTTCCGGTCGCTCGACCATCCTTTTCGGACCGGGATCCTTGATTCCCAGCAAATTTTATCGCTCAGCATCGGTTCTTTCCGTTATGAGGCAGAGACTGTTAAAACTCGATCCCTCGCCGGGCGTCGATGCCTTGATCGAAGGGATGGCGGAGCTTTTTCATTTCGGTGATATAGTCGGCCTGTGCCTGTAAGGCCTCGGACGGACCGCGTCCGGTCAGGACGACTTCCAGTTCTTCGGGACGCTCCTTGAGGAAGCGGATCAGCTCCGCTTCCGGGATCATGCCGCAGCCGGCCGCGCCGACTGCTTCGTCCAAAATCAGAAGATCGACAGGACCGTCGGGATTGGCAAAGGCTTCCCGCAGCAGATTCGTATAATCCGCCGCCGCACGGGCTTTTTCTTCTTCGCTCATGGTCCAGATGAAGCCGTGAGGCTTTTCCGAGACGCGGGTTTCGATGCCGATCAGCCGTAAAGGCGCCAGCTCCGCGGAGTTCCCGTTCTTCAAAAACTGAACGAACCGTACTTTTTTGCCGGCGCCGGCGGCGCGGACCGCCAGTCCGACGGCGGCCGTGGTCTTGCCTTTTCCGTCACCGCAGTAGATATGGATCAGACCCTTCATTTCTTTTTCTCCTTTGCCGGATCGAAGCCCCGGGCTTGTCTGTTTCTTTGGCATATGGTATCATACTGGAAGCGAACAACTGGGAGCGAGCGGTTCCCGAAAATAGATGCTCCCGCATCTATTATACCGTATTTTTGAAAAGGGTTCAACAATTCCCCCGTAAAAGGAGAGGGGTTGCACTCGCTGAGCCCGTCTGCGAAAGAGGAATCTGGTTGGAAAAAGCAAGATGAAACTGTGGGATCTGGTTTCCGGCGCGCCGGCTGTGGCGATGCTGGGCATGTGCAAAAACGCGGGCAAGACAACAGCTTTCAACAGCCTGATCCGGGAGCAGGCCGCCCGGGGAAGCGGAACGCTGGGGATGACCAGCATCGGCCGCGACGGAGAAGGCCGCGATCTGGTAACGGGCACGGACAAGCCGCCGATATGGCTGTATGAGGGCATGCTGGCCGCAACGGCCGAGCAGCTGCTGCCGCTGTGCGACGTTTCGAGGGAGATCCTGGCTTCCACAGGCTTATATACGAGTCTCGGGGAGGTGATCCTTTTCCGGGCGAAGAGCGACGGCTTCGTTCAGCTGGCGGGGCCGGCGATCGTGGAGCAGCTGACGATGCTGCGGAAACAGTTTCAGGCGTTCGGCGCAGACTGCGTGCTGATCGACGGAGCGTTAAGCCGCCGCAGCCCGCTGGCGGGGGTGACGGACGGCGTCTGCGTGCTATCGACCGGCGCTTCGCTGGACCGGGACGTAGATAAAGTCGTGGCGGAAACGGCCTTTGTGGCCGAGCTGCTGGGACTAAAGGAAAAAACGCTTCCTGCGGCAGGCGAAACAGCCTCCGAAAACGGGCCGGCCGGAGAAGAGAAAAGCGGGGCGGTTGGCCCGGGTGCCCTGCCGGGCAGCAAAGTAGTTCTTTTTCGCGAAGACGGAAGCCGGGAAAGCGCGGAGCGCCTCTCAGACATTAAATACGGTACGGGAGAGGAAACGATCCTTGTGCGCGGCGCGCTGACGGAGGCGCAGGCGGCCGCGCTGGTAAAGGACGGCCGGAAAAAAGCGCGCCTGACGCTTGCGGTCCGGGACGGCAGCTGTCTGATGATGCGGCGGGAGACCTACGCGCGGCTGCGCGGACAGGGTCTTTCGTTTGCGGTCCGGAAGGGCAGCCGTCTGGCCGCCGTTACGGTGAATCCGTTTTCGGCCGGCGGCTGGTCCTTTGACGCGGACGAGTTCCTGGCGAAGATGCAGGCGGCCGTGAACGTCCCGGTGCTGAACGTAAAAACACAAAAGTGAGGGAGGTGACCGATATGATCGGAAGCATTATCGGCGTCGTGATCGACGGCGTCCTCGGCCTTGTTTTTATCCTTCTGGGCTATCTGGTCTGGGCTAAAGAAAAGATCACGCTTTTCCACGATTATCACACGGATAATATTGCTCCGGAGAATAAGAAGGCGTTCTGCCGGCTGTCCGGGATCGGCCTCTGTATCACCGGCGTCAGCCTGGTGATCACAGCCGTGCTGCTGGCACTGACGGATTCCGCAAAGAGTTTTATCGCTTTCGGCGTTGGTTTTGCGGTGGGACTGGGTCTTATCATCACGGCGGGAATCAAATACAATCATGGGTAAGACAATGGAACTGAGCTTCGGACAAAAAGAAGAACTGGGCTATAAGTATGTGTGGGACCTTCTGGAGCCGGTCTGCCCCTACGGGGTCAAACGCTTAAATTCGGAAGGTTTTTACGGGCCGGATCAGCGGGAAGAGCTGGAGAAGGAGCAGGACAACGTCGGCTTTCTGCTGGAAGCGCTGCAATCGGACGGCTTCCGGCTTCTGGCTTTGCGGGAGTCCCTGCAGGGCTTAAAGGATCTTTCCGGAAGTTTTCTGCGCTGTGAGAGTGAGACGCTTTCGGAGGTGGAGCTTTTTGAACTGACGGCGCTTTGCCGAAGGCTGGAAGCGCTGCGGCAGAAAGCAGAGGCGCTGCCGGTCTCCCAAAAACTGACGGACATACGCTTTGTTCCGCTGGACGGAGCGCTCAAGGTGCTGGATCCCTCGGGAGGCGCTCGCCCAAGCTTTTATGTGGAAGATGCCCGGAGCGAAGCCTTACGGGCGGCGCGGGAGGCAAAAAGAAGCGCGGAGCTTGCGCTGCGGACGACAGCATCCGGGCCGGAGCGGGAGCATCTTCTGGCGGGGCGGCAGGAGGCCGCCAAAGCGGAGGAGGAAGCGCTTTGTGCGATCTATAAAGAGATGAGCGAGGCCCTTCGGCCGCATCTGCCGGCTCTGCGGGAGAATACGGCGGCCGCCGGCCGCCTGGATGCCTGCCTGGCAAAAGCGATGCTGGCCAGACGGTTCGGCTGCGTAAGGCCCGGGATCGGCGGGGAAGAGCTGATCCTGCGGGATGCGGTGCATCCTTTGGTAGCGGCCGCTCTGGAAGAAAGAAAACGCGCCTTCACGCCCATCAGCCTGTCGATGCCGAAAGGCGTGACGGTGCTGACCGGCGCCAACATGGGCGGCAAAAGCGTGGCGGTCAAGACCGTGGTTCTCAATCTGGCCCTGGCCTTAAGCGGCTTTTTCGTGTTTGCGAAGGCAGCAAAGGTTCCGCTCTTTGACCGGCTGGAGCTGATCAATAAAGACCTTTCCGACGCGGCCCGGGGCCTTTCCAGCTTCGGCGGAGAGATCCTGCGCTTCAACGAGGCGGCGGAGCACTTAAAAGAGGGGGGCCTCTCCTTCATTGCGATGGATGAGTTCGCGCGGGGGACCAACGCCCGCGAAGGCGCGGCCATCGCGCGGGGCACGGTGAAATACCTGTCCGATAAAAATGCCGTCACGCTGCTGGCGACGCACTACGACGGGGCGGCGCAGTTTGCGGCAAAACACTATCAGGTAAAGGGGCTGAAGAAGCTGAGCTCAGCGGAGATTTCTTCTCCGGCTTCCGAGAACCATGGGGAAAACCAGGGGTACGGTTCTTTCCCGGCTCATGGCCTGGACGCCTTGCGGCGTATCGAAAACGCCATGGACTACGGCCTGATCCCGGTGGAGACGGAGGCGGCCTGTCCGCAGGACGCCCTCACCATCAGCCGCCTGCTCGGCCTGCCGGAGGAGATCCTGGCCGAAGCGGAGAACATGTAAGAAGAAAACGAGGTGACTGCGATGCCTGTACAGGCTGCTTTTATGGTCCCGCACCCGCCCCTGATCGTCCCTGAGATCGGAAGAGGCGGCGAGGAAGAGATCCGGGAAACGACCGCCGCCTACGAACAGGCGGCCAGGGAGATCGCCGCGCTGAAGCCGGAGACCATCATCATCACCAGTCCGCACAGCCTGATGTACGCGGACTATTTCCATATCTCGCCCGGGGACGGCGCGAAGGGCTCTTTCCGCCAGTTCCGCGCGGGGCAGGTCCGCTTTTCGGAACAGTACGATGTCCCGCTTCGGGAGGCGATCTGCCGTCTGGCGGAGGCGGAAGACTTTCCGGCCGGAACGCTGGGCGAAAAGGATCCCGAACTGGATCACGGCACGATGGTGCCGCTCTGGTTTATCCGAAAGCACTATACCGGCGGGAAGATCCTGCGCATCGGCCTGTCCGGCCTGCCTTTGAGCGAGCACTACCGCCTGGGGCAGCTCATCGCCCGGGTCGTGGAAGAAACCGGCCGAAACGCGGTGTTCGTGGCCAGCGGGGACCTTTCGCACAAGCTTAAGCCGGACGGCCCCTACGGTTTTGCGCCGGAGGGCCCCAAATACGATGGCCGGCTTCTGGACGCCTGCGGGCGCGCGGCTTTCGGGGAGCTGCTGGATTTTGACGAGACCTTCTGTGAAAAGGCGGCGGAATGCGGCCACCGCTCCTTCGTGATCATGGCCGGTGCGCTGGACGGTCTTAGGGTCAAAGCAAACGTCCTCTCGCATCAGGACGTGACCGGCGTGGGCTACGGGATCTGCACCTTCTATCCGGAAGGAAAGGACGAGAACCGGCATTTCTTAAAAAACTGGCTGGAAAAACAGGAAAAGGAATTGGAGAAAAGGGCGGCCGGGAGCGATGCGTACGTAAAGCTGGCCCGGGCTGCCGTGGAAAGCTGGGTAAGGAACCGCAAAGTGCTTCCCGTACCGAAGGATCTGCCGGCGGAGCTTCTGACAAGACGGGCCGGCGCCTTCGTTTCGATCCATGAAAACGGGCAGCTTCGGGGCTGCATCGGGACCATCGGCCCGGTGGAGGAGAATCTCGCGAAGGAGATCATTCAGAACGCGGTCAGCGCTTCCTCCCGGGATCCGAGGTTTTCGCCAATCACCGAAAAGGAACTGAAATACCTGGAGATCAGCGTCGACGTGCTGGGCGAGGCCGAGCCCGTCGATTCTCCGGATCAGCTGGACGTGAAACGCTACGGCGTGATCGTCAGCCATGGGAGAAAGAGGGGCTTGCTCCTGCCGGACTTAGACGGCGTGGACACGGTCGAGGAGCAGATTCGGATCGCCAGACGAAAGGCCGGCATCCGGGACCATGAAGACTGCAAGCTGGAACGTTTTGAGGTGGTCCGGCATTTCTGAGAGAACCGGGCAGGAAGCCGATAACGACCGGCAACTGTGACGCTTTGCCGGACGGACCGGCAAACAAGGAACCGATACGGAGAAAATACCATGGCGCAGTGCGAGGTCTGTTTCAGACACTGTCAAATAGAAGAGGGGGCTCTCGGCTTTTGCGGCGGCAGGACCGTGCGGAACGGCCGGGTGGAAGAGTTCAATTACGGAAAGATCACGGGTCTGGCTCTGGATCCGATCGAAAAGAAGCCGCTCGCCCGCTTTTTTCCGGGGAGCCTCATCCTTTCCGTGGGCAGCTTCGGCTGCAATCTGCGCTGCCCCTTCTGCCAGAATTATGAGATCTCCTGGTCGGAAGAAGCGAAAAAGTTCGCAAAAAAAGCGGAAACGATCTCTCCGGAGGAGCTGGTAGACCTGGCGCTTGGGACCAAAAGCCGGGGCAATATCGGCCTCGCCTTTACCTACAACGAGCCGCTCATCGGCTATGAATTCGTGCGGGACAGTGCAAAACTGGCGAAGGAAGCCGGCCTGAAGACCGTGCTGGTCACGAACGGGACCGCCGAACTGCCTGTCCTGCGCGAGCTGGCGCCGTATATCGACGCGATGAATATTGATCTGAAGGGCTTTACCGACCGTTATTACAGCAAGGTTCTGGGCGGAAGCCGGCAGATGGTCATGGCCTTCATCGAGGAGGCCGTAAAGACCGCTCATGTGGAGCTGACGACGCTGATCGTACCGGGCGAAAACGACAGCGAAGAGGAAATGCGGGAGCTTTCCGCCTGGGTGAGCGGCTTAAGGGAACCGGACGGGGAAAGCATTCCGCTGCACATCAGCCGCTTCTTCCCGCGCTTTCACATGACGGACCGGAAAGCGACCGACGTGCGGCTCATTTACCGCCTGGTGAAGATCGCCCGCGAAAAGCTGGACTACGTATATCCGGGCAACTGCTGAGGCAAAAAACAGACCGGAAATCTTTCGAAAAACGCTTGCATTTTTGCGGCGTTTTTATTATTCTATGAGATGTGAAAAGCACATGGAAGGCTTCCTTTTCATGTGTCATAACGGAAGATAGAGGCGCGGAGCGAAGGGTAGTCTTTCTCCTATGGAACAGGCGGTTCCGGAGAAGATGAAGGGTCGTTTCGCCGAAGGAAGACGGAAAAGCCTGCCCGTTTTCCTGGCAGCCGGGCCGAGCGCTAAGCTGCTGTCATGCCACGCATGAAGCGCTATCGGGGAAAGAACCCTGACGGCGCTTTTTTGTGGAGTGGAGAAAGCCTGACGGCACAGAGGGTGTCATCCTGAGCGACGCCCGAAGGGCGGAGTCGAAGGATTCTGTGCCGCACCTCCTTGCGCGAAGCACGAGGTTCAAGATGGCGAAGCAATTTACTTTGCGCATATTGCCCCTGCGGGGCAAAGATTCCTCGTTTTGCTCGGAATGACACGTTCAGGCAGGCGAGATACTGCAAACATCGGGTGAGATTCCCAATGATAAAGGAGGATACTATGAAGTCTTTAATTCGGGTCCGCATGGGAGCGGAAGACGCGCATTACGGCGGCAATCTGGTAGATGGCGCGCATATGCTGCACCTCTTCGGCGACGTCGCCACGGAGCTTTTGATCATGCATGACGGCGACGAAGGCCTGTTCTGCGCGTACGACAACGTGGAGTTTCTGGCACCGGTCTTTGCCGGCGATTACATCGAAGCGGAGGGCGAGATCGTGAAGGTCGGCAACACCTCCCGCAGGATGGTTTTCGAGGCCCGGAAGGTGATCGTCCCGCGGCCGGATTTGAGTGAGTCTGCCTGCGACGTGCTGGCGGAGCCAATCGTGGTCTGCCGTGCCAGCGGCACCTGCGTGGTCCCGAAGGAAAAGCAGCGCATCGCGCATTAAGGAGCGGTACTTATGGAGAAGTTAATCATTACCGCGGCGATCTGCGGCGCGGAAGTGACCAAGGAGCAGAATCCCGCGGTGCCCTATACCGTGGAGGAGATCGTGCGCGAAGCCAGGAGCGCGGTCGAAGCCGGCGCGGCCATCGTGCATCTGCATGTGCGGCGGGACGACGGCACGCCTACGCAGGACCGCGAGCGCTTCCGGGAATGCATCGACGCGATCAAAAGTAAGATCCCGGACGTGATCCTGATCCCTTCGACGGGCGGCGCGGTCGGCATGAGCGCCGAGGAGCGCCTGCAGCCCACTGAGCTCTTCCCGGAGATGGCGACGTTAGACTGCGGCACCTGCAACTTCGGCGATGACATCTTCGACAACACCATGCCGATGATGCGCATCTTCGGAAAGCGGATGCTGGAAAACCATATCAAGCCCGAATACGAATGCTTCGAGATGGGCCATCTGGACACCATCCTGACGATGGCGAAGAAGGGCGAAGTGCCCGGCGCTCCGATGCAGTTCAATTTCGTTCTGGGCGTGCCCGGCTGCACGCCGGCGACCGTCGGCAACCTGGACTGGATGGTCCGGCAGATCCCGGCTGGCAGCACCTGGACCGTGACGGGCATCGGGCGGCATGCCTTCCCGATGGCGGCGGCCGGCATCGTCATGGGCGGCAACGTCCGCGTCGGTTTTGAGGACAATCTGTATCGTTCCCGCGGTGTTTTGGCAAAGAGCAACGGGGAACTGGTGTCGAAGGTCGTGCGCCTGGCGAAGGAGCTGGGCCGGGAGATCGCGACGCCGGCGGAAGCAAGGAAGATACTGGGACTGTAGGCCCTTGCCTTCCCCCGGTAAGCGGGGGAAGGGGGACCGCCGCCTCAGGCGGTGGTGGATGAGGGCGAAAAGAGGACGTCTTTGACAAGCCGCCCTCACCCTGTCGCCTGCGGCGACATCCCTCCCCCGCGTCCGGGGGAGGGCGAGAAAGGAGATAAACATGGAACAGTTAAAAGGCAACAAATACGGAACACACCGCGTGATCGAGCCGAAGGGCGTCCTGACGCAGGCGGCCTGGAAGATCGACAACGACATGACGAAGCATTACTCCAACGAGATCATCTGCGACGTGATCTCGCTCAATATCGATTCCGCGTCCTTCACGCAGATCAGCGAGGTCTGCGGCGGCGACGAAACAAAGATCGGCGAGATGATCATGGGCATCGTAGCCGAGCGCGGCAAGCAGCAGAACCCGGTCACGGGCTCCGGCGGCATGTTCATCGGCAAAGTTGCCTACATCGGCGACGATTTAAAGGACCGCGACCTCAAGGTCGGCGACAAGATCGCCTCCCTGGTCAGCCTGTCCCTGACTCCCTTAAAGATCGATAAGATCCTGGCTATCCACAAGGAGATCGACCGCGTGGATATCGTCGGGCAGGCGGTGCTCTTTGAGAGCGGTCTGTACGCAAAGCTTCCGGACGACATGTCCGAAGCCCTGGCGCTCGCGGCCCTCGACGTGGCCGGTGCGCCTGCGCAGGCGAGACGCCTCCCGAAGGAAGGCGACAGCGTGCTGATCCTGGGCGCGAACGGCAAGAGCGGCGTGCTCTGCGCCTGGGAAGCCATGAAGAAGGTCGGCCCGAACGGCAACGTGGTCGGCGTGGTCCGCAATCCGAAGCAGGTCCCGGGCCTCATGGAGCTGGGCGTGTATCATAAAGTGATCGTGGCCTCCGCTACGGAGCCGGTCGCGGTGCTGGAAGCAGCGCTCGCCGCCAACGGCGGGAAGGAATACGATCTTTCCATCAGCTGCGTGAACGTGGAAGCCTGCGAGATGAGCGCGATCCTGCCGGTCCGGGAGGGCGGCACGGTCTACTTCTTCTCGATGGCGACGAGCTTCACGCGCGCGGCTTTGGGCGCGGAAGGCGTCGGCAAAGACATCAACATGATGGTCGGCAACGGCTACGCGAAGGACCACGCCGAGATCACGCTGAACGTGCTGCGCGAGAATCAGAAGATCCGCGAGCTGTTCGACCGGAAATACGTATAGATAATAGCTGCCTTGCCTTCCCCATGACGAGGGGGAAGGTGTCACGGCGAAGCCGTGACGGATGAGGGCGAAAAGAGGAAAATCCCTGGTCAGTCGCCCTCACCCTGTCGCCTGCGGCGACATCCCTCCCCCTCGTCAGGGGGAGGGCAAGAAAGGAGAAAAACATGAAGACCCGCAACGGTTTGTTTGCCGACGTACCCGAAGAACTTTGGAACGACTGGAAATGGCAGATCCGAAACCGCATCGAAACGGTGGAAGATCTGAAGAAGCATATTGAAATCACCCCCGAAGAGGAGGAGGGCATCCGGCAGTGCCTGGGCGTGCTGCGCATGGCCATCACCCCGTACTACCTGTCCCTGATCGATCTGAATGATCCGCACGATCCGATCCGCCGCCAGGCGATCCCGACGGCCGCCGAGCTGCACCGCTCGCCCGCGGACCTTCTGGATCCGCTGCACGAGGACACCGACTCCCCGGTCAAGGGCTTAACGCACCGCTATCCGGACCGCGTGCTGCTCCTGGTCACGGATCAGTGCTCCATGTACTGCCGCCACTGCACCCGCCGCCGCTTTGCCGGACAGACGGATCAGGCGGTGCCCGTGGATCAGATCGACGGCTGCATCGAATATATTAAAAATCATCCGGAGGTCCGGGACGTTCTGATCTCCGGCGGCGACCCGCTGGTGATGAGCGACGAGCGCCTGGAATATGTGATCTCTAAGGTCCGCGCGATCCCGCACGTGGAGATCGTCCGCATCGGAAGCCGCACGCCGGTCGTCATGCCGCAGCGCATCACGCCCGAGCTCTGCGCGATGCTTCGCAAATACCATCCGATCTGGCTGAATACGCATTTCAACCATCCGAAGGAGATCACCGAAGCGTCGGCGGCCGCCTGCGCGAGACTCGCGGACGCGGGCATCCCGCTCGGCAACCAGAGCGTGCTGCTGGCCGGCGTCAACGACTGCGTTTATACCATGAAGAAGCTGGTACAGGAGCTGGTCAAGATCCGCGTGCGGCCGTATTACATCTATCAGTGCGACCTTTCCATGGGGCTGGAGCATTTCCGCACGCCGGTCGGCAAGGGCATCGAAATCATCGAGGCGCTGCGCGGCCATACGAGCGGCTTCTGCGTGCCGACCTTCGTGGTGGATGCGCCCGGCGGCGGCGGAAAGATCCCGGTGATGCCGGACTATCTGATCTCGCAGACGCCGAAGCGCGTGATCCTGCGCAACTTCGAAGGCGTGATCACGACCTATACCGAACCCGAGAACTATAAAGAGACCTGCCAGTGCGAATACTGCCGCGGGGCGCGCGAAGGCCGCCTGGTCGGCGTAGCGGGCTTAGAGCGCGGACAGACCTTGAGCCTGGAGCCGAAGGGACTGGCGCGCACGGAACGCTGCAAGAAGGGAGAGTAAAGAAGGGGGCAAGCTGCCCTCCCCTCAAGGAGTATTATGGAAAGTAAAATCGGATTAAATCAGGCGCTGGTGGATCAGGCCAGGACGTCCGCCGCTCACGTGGCGGAGGACACGCAGCGCTTTATCGACCGGCACACGACGGTCGCGGTCGAGCGGACGGTCTGCCGCCTTTTGGGCATCGACGGCGTGAACGAGGTCGAGGTCCCCATGCCGAACGTTGTGGTGGATCATCTGCTGGCCAGGGATCTTTTGGCGGACGGCGCGGCGCTTAGGCTCGGCAACGCCATGGCGGAACTTTCGCTTTCCCCGCAGGAGATCGCGGAAGGCATCGACAAAGGCGAGATCGATCTGGCTGCCCTGCCCATGCACGCGGAGGAGGAGATCCGCGCGGCCTTACAGCCCGTGGTGGAAGCGACGCTTTCGCGCATCCGCTCGAACGTCGCGAAGCGGAACGAGTACCTTGCCTGTTTCGGCGACAAGAAAGGCCCGTACATCTATCTGATCGTTGCGACCGGCAACATTTTTGAAGATATCACGCAGGCCAAGGCGGCGGCCAAGCAGGGCGCGGATGTCATCGCCGTGATCCGGACCACCGGCCAGAGCCTTCTCGACTTCGTGCCCTACGGCGCGACCACCGAGGGCTTCGGCGGCACCTACGCGACGCAGGAGAACTTCCGCCTGATGCGCGCCGCCCTGGACGAGGTGGGAGAGGAGCAGCACCGCTACATCCGCCTGTGCAACTACTGCTCGGGCCTTTGCATGCCGGAGATCGCGGCCATGGGCGCCTTAGAGCGCCTGGACGTGATGCTGAACGATGCGCTCTACGGCATCCTTTTCCGCGACATCAACATGCAGCGGACCATCATCGACCAGTATTTCTCACGTGTCATCAACAGCTTCGCGGGCGTCATCATCAACACGGGCGAGGACAATTACCTCACCACCGCCGACGCCTATGAAGAGGCGCATACCGTGCTGGCCAGCCAGTTCTTGAACGAGCAGTTCGCCGTGCAGGCGGGCCTGCCGGAGGAGCAGATGGGCCTCGGCCACGCCTTCGAGATGGACCCCGATCTGCCGAATGCCTTCCTCTACGAGCTGGCGCAGGCGCAGATGGCCCGGGAGATCTTCCCGAAAGCGCCGCTCAAATACATGCCGCCGACCAAGTTCATGACCGGCAACATCTTCCGCGGACATGTGCAGGACGCCCTCTTCAACATGGTGACGATCCTCACGAACCAGAAGATCCACCTGTTGGGCATGATGACGGAAGCCATCCATACGCCGTTCATGAGCGACCGCGCGCTCGCGATCGAGAACGCGCAGTACATCTTCCGCACCATGGCGGATCTCGGAAACGACATCGAGTTTAAGGAAGGCGGCATCATTCGGACGCGCGCGGCCGAGGTGCTGCAGAAAGCGGCGGACCTGCTTGCCGAGATCGAGCGGATCGGCCTCTTCGCAACGCTGGAAAAGGGCGTGTTCGCGGACATCAAACGGCCGCTGGACGGCGGCAAGGGCCTGGACGGCGTCACGAAGAAATCGGACCGCTACTTTAACCCCTTCATTGAAGAGATGCGGAAGGAGGTGCGCGCATGAGTTCCGGACTCTACGATATGTCCGCCAAGGACTTTGACAAGACGCTGGATTTAACGAAGCTGAAACCCTACGGCGACACCATGAACGACGGCAAGGTGCAGCTTTCCTTTACGCTGCCGGTCCCGAACAACGACCGGGGCATGGAGGCCGCTCGCATCTACAGCCGCAAAATGGGCCTCGAGGAGCCGAACGTCGCCTACGCCCGCGCGCTGGACAAGGAATTCACCTTCTATGTGGTTTACGGTTCCTGCTCGCATACCATCGACTACACGAAGATCCAGATCCACGCCATCGAAGACGTCTCCATGGAGATGGACGAGGTGGACGAATATATTAAAGAGCATATCGGGCGGAAGATCGTGGTGCTTGGCGCTTCGACCGGCACCGACGCGCACACGGTCGGCATCGACGCGATCATGAACCGCAAGGGCTTCGCGGGCCACTACGGCCTGGAGCGCTACGAGATGATCGAAGCCTACAACATGGGCGCCCAGGTTCCGAACGAGGAATTCCTCGCGAAGGCGAATGAGATCAATGCAGACGTGCTCTTAGTCAGCCAGACGGTCACACAGAAGAACATCCACATCATCAACCTGACCGAGCTGATCGAGCTTGCGGAGGCCGAAGGCCTGCGCGCCAAATGCGTTATGTGCTGCGGCGGCGCGCGCATCACGCACGAGCTGGCGAAAGAATTGGGCTTCGACGCCGGCTTCGGGCCTGGGAAGTTCGCGAACGACGTCGCGACCTTCTGCGTGAAGGAAATGGTGAGGAGAGGGATGAAATAACGGCTGCGAAAGGCTTTACCGCCCCGATAAAACTTTTCTCGGCCCGCTTCGGCGGCCTTCCGGAATAAAAACGTCCAAGGTCAGGCCGCCTCAAGGGGCAACTCGAAAAGTTTTATTCCGACGCTCGGCCCGCCTCAAGGGGCAAATCCGCGGGGCTCGTAAACGAGGCGCGCGTTGCGGAAAAGTTTTATCAGCGCGCTCGGCCGGAGGGGCATTCGGGAGAATTGTTCGGCGCGCTCGGCCAGAAGGAGAATTGTCCGGCGCTCGGCCGGAACTGTACCGTTATTTCAAGGATGAAGGAGATAAGAAAATGCAGAAGTTGCTTTGGAAACCCTCAGAAGAGGTAAAGAACGGCTGCCGCATGGCGGATTTTATGCGTTATGTCAACGCGCGCTGCGGAAAGGATTTTCACGAATATAAGGAACTGTATCAGTGGTCGATCGAGGATATCCCGGCCTTTTGGGATGCGCTCTGGCACTATTTTGACGTGATCTGTTCGAAACCCTACGATACGGTCGTGGACGACTTAAACCGCTTCCCCGGTGCGAAATGGTTCGTCGGCGCGAAGCTGAACTACGCGGAAAATATCCTGCGTTTCTGCGACCGGGACGGCACGGCCATCACGTTCCGCGGAGAGGATTTCGTAAGGACGGAGCTTTCCTGGCGGGAGCTCAAGCAGACGGTGATCCGTCTGGCTGCGGCCTTCCGTAAGGAAGGCTTAAAGCCCGGCGATACCGTGGCAGGGTACCTGCCGAACCTGCCGGAGACCATCATCGCGATGCTGGCGGCTGCGGCCGTCGGGGCTGTCTGGTGTTCCTGCGCGACGGATATCGGCGCGAACGCGGCGGTGGACCGGCTGGGGCAGACCGAACCGAAGATCCTCGTCACGACAGACGGCTACCGCTATAAGGGGAAGACCTTCTCCTCCCTGGAGAACGTGAAGGAGATGGCGGGCCGCATCCCGTCCCTGCAGCGCATCCTGGTGGTGCACTATGCGGGCGAGCCAGAGATCGCCGGCATCCCGAACGCCGTCCTGTTCACCGACTACCTGGAACAGGGGCAGCCTGAGGACTCTTGCCCTCCCCCGGACGCGGGGGAGGGTGCCGCCGAAGGCGGCAGGAGGGGGCGACTTGAGGACTCCTTCTCCTTCGAGCAGGTCGAGGCCTCTCACCCGCTTTTCGTCATGTTTTCCTCCGGCACGACCGGAAAGCCCAAATGCATGGTGCAGTCCCACGCCGGCATTCTGATGAACCAGTTAAAGGAACTGACCCTGCACTGCAATATTCAGGACGGCAGCAAGCTTCTCTACATCACCACCTGCAGCTGGATGATGTGGAACTGGCAGGCCGCCGCGCTCGGCACCGGTTCGGAGTTGGTCCTGTACGACGGCAACCCGTCCTATCCGGACGATGCCGCCATCTGGAAGGTACTGGAAGAAGAGAAGGTCACGGATTTCGGCCTTTCCGCCAGCTATATCCACATGCTGATCGCGCACGGATTCTCCCCGAAGGAGCACGCGGATCTGTCCGCGCTCCGTGCCATCTCCCAGACCGGTTCCGCGTTATCCGACGCGGGCTGGGACTTCGTCTACCGTGAGATCAAGGAAGACTACCACTTCAATTCCATCGCCGGCGGCACGGACATCAACGGTTGCTTCGGCATCGGCAACATGATGATCCCGGTGTACAGCGGAGAGCTGGCGGCCTTCGGTCTCGGAGAAAAGGTGGAATGCTACGATGATAACGGAAAGCCCATCCGCGACCGTGAGGGCGAACTGGTCTGCGAAAAGCCCATCCCCTCCATGCCGCTGTATTTCTGGAACGATCCGACCGGAGAACGCTACCGGAATGCGTATTTCGGCGTCTATCCCGGCGTCTGGCGCCACGGCGACTATGTGATCGTGCACGGCAATACCGGGGGTTTAACCTTCTGCGGCCGGAGCGATTCGGTCTTAAAGCCTTCGGGCGTGCGCATCGGTACGGCGGAGATCTACAATCAGGTCAACAACCTGCCGGAGGTGGAGGATTCCCTGGCTGTCGGGCAGGATTACCACGGCGATCAGCGGATCATCCTCTTCGTCAAATGCCAGCCGGGGTACGTCCTGGACGACGCGCTCATCAAAAAGATCAAGACCACTCTGCGCACCAAGGCCTCGCCGCGCCACGTGCCGGCAGTGATCCTGGAAACGCCGGAGATCCCCGTGACCCTAAACGGCAAAAAGGTGGAAGGCGCCGTGACGAATATCCTGAACGGCCGGCCGGTCGGCAACCGGGACGCGCTCGGCAACCCGGACAGTCTGGCTTTCTATACGGCCTGCCTGGAAATCCTGAAGGAATAGGACGCGCTGAAAAGACACGCTGAAAGCATGCGAAAAGCGCCGCTCCGAAAAAACGGAACGGCGCTTTTCCTGCGTCGGACGAAACCGATCGGGTTCAGATGCCGATGGCATCAAAGAGAGACTGGAAGATGGCGTTGAAGTCGATATTGGTGAGTTCGATTCCCGCATTCTTCCCGATGATATACAGGACCAGACCGGCAATAAGGCTTGCGATCAGACCGACCAGGATCCAGATCAGCAGAGCACGGACCCAGTGCTTTAAGTTCTTGTTTCTGGCGGCGCAGGCCATGATGATCATCACGATCAGGCCGAGCACCGGGATGGCAAACAGCAGCATCAGCCAGAAATAGGTTCCGGTCTTCACGACGGGGCTGTTTACAGCCGGCTCATTGGTAACGGTGCCCAGTTCGCTCTCGTGCGTAAACACTTCCGCTGCGGGTTCGGCCTTCGGCTGAACGGGAGCCGGAGCGGGCTCGGCAGCCGGCGGTACCGGAGGCACATAGGAAGGCTGAACCGGAGCAGGTTCCACAGGCGGAACAGCCGCCGCGGCCGCCGCTACAAAATTCGATGCAGGAACTTCTTCTACAGGGACTTTTTGTCCGCATTCCGGGCAGAAAAGAGTGCCCTCCTCGATAGGACTTCCACAATTCGTACAAAACTTCTCCATCTTATTACTCCTTTCCCCCGGACGTCAGATGGTTGACGCCTTTCCTTGTATATTATAACAGATATCCGGCAAAACGACAGCCGTTTTCTGTGAAAATCAGGTGAATTTTTTGCCGGCGGCAGAGTCTCAGCCCAGTTCGTCCGCGCTCGCGTGATAGACCTGACGCTTCATGGCCATGATATCGTCGGCCAGATATTCGTCGTAGGTCGTGATCTTGTCGATCAGGCGGCCGTTCACGAGCTCCATGATCCGGTTTGCCGTCGTCTGCACGATCTGATGGTCCCGCGAGGTAAAGATAATCACGCCCGGGAACCTGATCATGCCGTTGTTTAAGGCCGTGATGGATTCCATATCCAGGTGGTTGGTCGGCTCGTCGAAGAGCAGGACGTTCGCGCCGGAGATCATCATCTTCGAGAACAGGCAGCGCACGCGTTCGCCGCCGGAGAGGACGTTCAGCTTCTTCACGCCGTCGTCGCCTGCGAAAAGCATGCGGCCCAGGAATCCGCGCACGTAGGTCATGTCCTTGATCTGCGAGTAGCCGGTCAGCCACTCGGTGATGGTCAGGTCGCTCGCAAATTCCGCATTGGAATCCTTCGGGAAATAGGCTCTTGTTGTGGTAACGCCCCATTTGAAGCTGCCTTCGTCCGGCTCGATTTCGCCCATCAGGATCTGCAGGAGCGTGGTCTTGGCCAGTTCGTCGGAACCGACTAAGGCGACCTTGTCCTCGCGGCGCAGCACGAAATTGAGATCGTCCAGCACCTTCACGCCGTTGACGGTCTTGGAGAGATGCTTGACCTCCAGCACTTCGTTGCCGATAGTGCGCTCCGGACGGAAATCAATGTACGGATATTTGCGGCTGGACGGGCGAATGTCCTCCAATTGGATCTTCTCTAAGGCGCGCTTGCGGGAGGTCGCCTGCTTGGACTTGGAAGCGTTCGCGGAGAAGCGCTGGATGAATTCCTGCAGCTCCTTGATCTGCTCCTCCTTCTTCTTGTTGGCTTCCTTCATCTGGCGGATGCGGAGCTGGCTGGACTCGTACCAGAAGTCGTAGTTGCCGGCGTACAGCTGGATCTTGCCGTAGTCGATGTCCGCAATCATCGTGCAGACCTTATTTAAGAAATAGCGGTCGTGGGAGACCACAATGACGGTGTTCTCAAAATTGATCAGGAATTCCTCCAGCCAGGCGATGGCGGCCAGGTCCAGATGGTTGGTCGGCTCGTCGAGCAGCAGGATGTCCGGATTGCCGAAGAGCGCCTGCGCCAGCAGGACTTTCACTTTCAGGCTGCCGTCCAGTTCCTTCATCAGCTGATAGTGGTATTCCGGCTCCACGCCCAGGCCGTTTAAGAGAGCGGCCGCGTCGGATTCGGCCTCCCAGCCGTTCATGGAGGCAAATTCGCCTTCCAGCTCGCTGGCCTTGATGCCGTCCTCATCGGAGAAGTCTTCCTTGGCATACAGGGCGTCCTTTTCCTTCATGATCTCAACGAGGCGCGGATTGCCCATCATGACGGTCTCGAGCACGGGAAATTCGTCGTAGGCGAAATGGTCCTGTTTTAAGAAGGAAAGACGTTCCCCGGGCGTAATGAAGACTTCGCCCCGGGAGGGTTCCAGCTCCCCGGTCAGGACCTTTAGGAAGGTGGATTTGCCGGCGCCGTTGGCGCCGATGAGCCCGTAGCATTCGCCGGGCACGAATTTTACGTTGACGTCCTCAAAGAGCGGGGCCTTTCCGAAACGGACGGTAACATTGCTGACAGTAATCATAGCTCTCCTTTCCTGCGCGCGGGAGCGGCAGGGCGCATTTGCGGCACAGGAGCGGGCCGCATCATTGTTATTTTCTCAATTCTTACAAAAAAAATCAAGTGCCGCGTACAGAATTCTTGCCGCTTCCCGCAAAAGAATTTCATTGACTTTCTGCCCGCCGGGCATTATATTTCATAGTGGGTCCATATGGGTCCGGAAGAATAAAAAGTGATACCGGGGGATAAGAAATGGTCCGTTTGATTTGTCCGGTCTGCGGAAAAGAACAGCAGGCTTCTGAAGAAAGACAATTCGTTTTCTGCAAATACTGCGGAACACACATGAACGTCGCCGAAACCGCTGCTGCCACAGCGGCCGCCGAAGCGGCTGCCGCGGCAGGCAGTCATGCCGTGCAGGCGGAAGGCCAGCCTGCTGCGGAGATTCTTTCGGATCCGATGCAGGCGGCCGGCACCGTGACGGAACCGGTAAGTCAGGCAAATTATGAATTTATTCCGGAAAAGACCGAAAAAACAAAGAAAAAAGGCAAGGGCTGGATTGCGGCGCTGATCGCGGCGGTGCTGCTGATAGGCGCCGGAACTGCCGGCTACTTCCTGCTTCTGAAGCCTGCGGGCGACTATAAGGCGGCGGAAGCGCTGATGGCGGAAGGCCGCTATGAGGATGCGATCGATGGCTATGAGGCTTTGGGAGACTATAAAGATGCGCCGGCCAAGATCGATGCCTGCCTGCTGCAGAAAGCGCTGGGAGAGCTGAAGAACGGAAAATACAGCCGCGCGGTCAGCTCTTTGAAAAACATCAGTGATAAGGAACTGGATCTGAGCAGTTTCCGGCAGGAAGCAGAATCGGCTTTCTCCGGTCTGCTGCGCACCGCCGCCCCGTCGGAAGCCAGAAGCATGAGCGATACGCTGGCCGCCTATCTGGGCAATCTGGAAGAAACGGTAAAAGCCCGTTTTGCGGAGCTGGTCGAGAGCGAAGAAACCGACTCCGTTGCGCGCGCCAAAGAACTGCTGGATGCGTTCCGGGATAAGCTTTCGAACCTTTCCTTTGTTTCCGAGACGGTCAACAAGTGCTTTGCCGCGCTGATCGGTCAGGGAAAAGACGCTGACGCGGGAGATCTTTTCCGAACCTTCGGGGATGAACTGAGCGATAAAAACGGCATTACGGAAACGCTGGGCAGTAAGATCGCTTCGCTGCTGGAAGCGGATGATTACGGTCAGGCTTCTTCGCTGTTAAGCTCCTTTGAAGATCTGAATCTTGACGTCGGGGAGGCGGTCCAGTCGGCTTTCGAAGCCCAGCTGGAGAAGGGGGATTACGAGAAAGTCGCAGCCGTGCTGGCCATTTTTTCAGAGCGGATCCCGGACAAGAGTGCCTGTGAAGAGGCGGTCAAAGAGAAAATGACGGCGCTGCTTGCCGAAAAGAAAGACGATGAAGTGAAGGCGCTGTACTATGCCGTTGACGAACTGAACGGAGACGCGCTTCTGGCCGAAACGGTCCGGAACGCCATGAAAGAAAGCGTTCAGGCAATGGATGCGGACCGCATCAATACTCTGTTAAAGAAGTTTGACTCGTACGTCGCTCCGCTGGCGAATGCCGCGGAAGATAAGATCGCGGCAATGATCGCGGCAGAGCAGTATGAAGAAGCACTGGATTTCATCGGCAAACTCGACGCTTCCCGTTTCTACCACGATCTGGAAGACCAGAAATACGATATCGCCTGCGCGCTGATGGATTCCGGCGAAGTGGTCCGCGCCATGCAGATTTTTACGACTTTGAATACCGGACTGCATACAGATGTTCCGGAGCTGATTCGGGAATGTCTGTACCAGGTCGTGCAGAATTCGATCTATGCCATTAGAAACGGAGAAGTTTTCGACGCGGAGACGATGGCGTCGCTTTACGATATTATCTGTAAACTGGACGGCTACAAGGATATAGATTCGTATAAGAAAGCCACACTGTTCGTCTGGATCTATTTCCTGCTGTACAGTCAGAACGATCCTCGGGATTATGCAGAGTCTTTCCTGGAGAACGTGAGCCTGACGGAAGAGGAAAAGGCATTTCTTCTCGAGGAGATCATACTGCCCGAGACAGGCGATATGGTCTGGTATACCGAGGATCAGGTCCGCCACACCTTTGATTCCGACAGAACGGATGCACTGGCGGATTTGATGCTGGGAATCTATATACCGGGGCAGTATGAAGCCGCAACCGATTTCATCGCCTATCTGCTTTATTTGGGCGGTCCGGCTCTGGAGATCCTGCCGGACTTCGAGACGGTCAGGAATCTCTGGCCGCTGCGTTCGGATATGCCGGCTTTCTGTGCGGACGGCGATCCGCTGCTGCTTTTCCTGTCCGGCTCCTGGACGCTGGAGGGCGGAGATGACACCGTCATTCTGAGCATGGAAAAGACGGAAGAGTACAATTTCTATATGATGTATGATCTCCCGATGGATATTTCGAACGGGTATCTGGAAGCCATGAATCTGGGACTCAGCGCCGTGGATGAGGACGGGCAGGAGGTCGGCCGTATCTGCGATATTACGATCGTCGGCCTGGATATCATTGAAGTGTACAACGCGGCAGATCAGACGAGCTATACGCTGGTCCGCACGGCAGAATAAAGAAAAGGGAAGGAACAGCTGACGGAAAAAACTATGAGTCTGACTTCGGTTTTATCCTTCTTCGGCGGCATCGGCCTGTTCCTGTACGGCATGTCCGTCATGTCCACGGGACTGAAGAACGCTGCCGGCGACAAGATGCGGACGATCCTGGAAAAGGTGGCCGGAAAAAGGGTCACCGCCATCCTGATCGGTATTCTGGTGACCATGCTGATCCAGAGCTCTTCGGCAACGGATATGATGGTCATCGGCTTCGTGGATTCTGCCCTGATGAGCCTCTCGCAGGCTGTCGGCGTGATTATGGGCGCCAATATCGGTACCACGGTTACGGCACAGATCACGGCTTTTGATCTGGTAAGCTATGCCCCGTTCCTGCTCTTTATCGGAGCGGTCATGGCGCTGTTTGCCAAAAAGACGCTGACACAAAATATCGGCAGGGTGATCCTTGGCTTCGGCATGCTTTTCGTAGGCATCGGGATCTTAAAGAGCGCGATCGCCCTCCTGGCGCAGAGCGAGAGCTTTGTAAAAGCCCTGGGGATCCTGTCAAATCCGGCCCTTGCGATCCTTTTCGGCATGCTGTTCACGGCGCTGCTGCAAAGCTCGTCGTCCTCCATCGTTATTTTTCAGGCTTTTGCCGTGGAAGGGATGCTGAGCTATGAGCAGTGTGTGTTCCTGATCATCGGCGCGGCCATCGGCTCGGTGATGCCGAACCTGCTGGCTTCCCTGACCACCGGCCGAAACGGCAAGAGGACGGCGCTCTTAAACCTCTACTTTAACCTGATCCGCGGCGCGCTCTTAACGTCGATCGTCCTGCTGTTCCCGGCTGTCCTGACCTGGATCCGGGCGCTGTCTCCGAACGATATCGCCCGTCAGGTCGCGAACACGCATACGATCTTTGCGATCTTCGCGGTGCTCGTTTTAAGTCCGCTGTCGGAGCATATCGTGAAGCTGGCTCAGAAAACGGTCCCGCTGAAAGCCTCCGAACAGCAGGTGCTGGAAGACCGCAGGCTGGTCTATCTGGCGAATATCAGCATGAAGACCATTCCGGCCGTGGCCATGCAGCAGGCCAAGCTGGAACTGAACCGCATGGGAAAGATCGCCCGCGACAATCTGGCGGCGGCCATCGAATTTTTCTTCCATCCGGCCCGGCTGGAGCTGTTTGAACAGGTGGAGGAGACGGAGGCAACCGTCGACTACCTCAACAAGACCATCGAGGACAAGCTGGTGGAACTGCGGACGCTGCCGTTAGCAGACCGCGACGTGTTCCGCCTTTCCCGCATGATCCTCGCCGTTTCCAACTTCGAGCGGATCAGCGACCATGCGTAGAACATCATCGAATTCGCCGACCGGATGAAGAATGCGAAAGTGAGCCTGTCCCAGGCGGCGACGGAGGAACTCCGGACGCTTTCCGGCAAGGTCATGGAAAACCTGGACCGCGCCATACGGACCTTTGAAGAAGAGGATCCCGCGCTGCTGGCAGAGACTGCCGAGAAGGAGCAGGAGATCGACGATCTGCAGGAGCAGTTCATTCAGAATCATATCGACCGGCTGATGGTTTCCGTCTGCGATCCCCTGGGCGGCGTGATCTTTGCGGATATGTGCACGGATCTGGAACGCTGCGGTGACCAGGCCATGAACATTGCCGAAGCCTTGGTGAAAAAATAATGTCAATCAGAGAAGAAATCGAAAAACGGCGGACCTTCGCCATCATATCGCACCCCGACGCGGGCAAAACGACCCTGACGGAAAAGTTCCTGCTCTACGGCGGCGCCATCAATCTGGCGGGATCTGTCAAAGGGCGGAAGACCGCACGGCACGCTGTTTCGGACTGGATGGAGATCGAGAAGGAAAGAGGAATCTCGGTCACCAGCTCCGTGCTGCAGTTTCACTATAACGGCCTGTGCGTCAACATCCTGGATACGCCCGGCCATCAGGACTTTTCGGAGGATACCTACCGCACCCTGATGGCGGCCGACTGTGCCGTCATGGTCATCGATGCCTCCAAGGGTGTGGAAGCGCAGACCATCAAGCTGTTTAAGGTCTGCGTGATGCGGCATATCCCGATCTTTACTTTTATCAACAAGCTGGACCGCGAGGCGAAGGATCCGTTCGAGCTGCTGGACGATATCGAGCATGTGCTCGGCATTACGACCTGCCCGGTCAACTGGCCGCTGGGTTCCGGCAAGAATTTTAAAGGCATCTACGAGCGCGACAAAAAGTGTATCACCACCTTCAAGGCGGAAGGCGCCGGCCAGCGGGAGATCGCGACCGAAAGCCTGGATCCGGCGGATCCCGCGACCCGGGAAAAGATCGGCGGGCCGGCCATGGATCAGCTCACGGACGATCTGGAAATGCTGGACGCGGTCGCGGAGATGGACGAGGAAGCGGTGGCGGACGGCTTGCTGAGCCCCGTGTTTTTCGGTTCCGCTTTGACGAATTTCGGGGTTGAGACCTTCCTGGAACACTTCCTGCGGATGGCGCCGGCACCCGGCGTGCACGAGTCTGACAAAGGCCCCGTGGATCCGGCGGCCGAACCGTTTTCGGCCTTCGTCTTCAAGATCCAGGCCAATATGAACAAGGCGCACCGCGACCGCATCGCTTTCATGCGCATCTGCTCCGGCCGCTACGAAGCCGGCATGGAGGTCAATCACGTGCAGGGCGGCCGGAAGATCCGCCTGTCCCAGTCTACGCAGATGATGGCGCAGGAGCGCACTCTGGTGGAAGAAGCCTATGCCGGCGACATCATCGGCGTCTTCGATCCGGGCGTGTTTTCCATCGGCGATACGCTCTGCCTTTCGGAGGAAAAGTACCGTTTCGAAGGCATCCCGACCTTCGCACCGGAGCATTTCGCGAGGCTCCGCCAGGTAGATACCATGAAGCGCAAGCAGTTCCTGAAAGGAGTATCGCAGATCGCGCAGGAAGGCGCCATCCAGATCTTCCAGGAATTGAAGGGCGGCATGGAGGAGATCATCGTCGGCGTGGTCGGCGTGCTGCAGTTTGACGTCCTCATGTTCCGTCTGCAGAACGAATACAACGTGGAAGCGAAACTGGAGATGCTTCCGTACGAATATATCCGCTGGATCGTAGGCCCGACGGCGCCGGAAAGCATTTCCGGCACGTCGGATATGAAGCGGGTCATGGACTTAAAGGGGAATCCCCTGCTGCTCTTCGCGAACAGCTGGAGCCCCGGCATGGTGCTGGAACGCAATCCCGGTCTGAAACTGGCGGAGTTCGGCACCAATCACGCTTAACGGCAAGAAAGGAGACCCGGTATGAAATGTCCTTACTGCGGCGCGGAAGATACAAAAGTCATCGATTCCCGCCCCTGTGAAGGCGGCGCGATCCGCAGACGCCGTCAGTGCGTCCTCTGCGACAAGCGCTTCACGACCTACGAACGGGTGGAAGCGATCCCGCTCATGGTGGTGAAAAAGGACGGCGTGCGCGAAGAATTCGACCGCATGAAGATCGAAAAAGGAATGCTGCGCGCCTGCCACAAACGCCCCGTCTCCGCCGATACCATCTCGCGTCTGGCGGATGAGATCGAAAATGAACTCATGGCCGGCGGCGAGCGGGAGATCCCGTCCACGGTCATCGGCGAAATGGTCATGCAGAAATTAAAAGAAACGGATGACGTGGCCTATGTGCGCTTCGCTTCGGTCTACCGGGAGTTTAAAGACGTACGGACTTTTGTCAGAGAAATTGAAAAAATGGATCAGAATCCGAAGAATTGAGCTTGCATTCTGTCGGATTATCAAGTAAAATATTTGCGTTAATGCGGCGAAAGCCCGCAGGACACCCATTTTGCATTATTTACCACCCCAAGGAGGATTTTATGGTATCAGCAGGTGATTTCAAAAACGGTATTACCATCGAGTGGGATGGCGGCGTGTGGCAGATCATTGAGTTCCAGCACGTAAAGCCCGGCAAGGGGGCCGCTTTCGTCCGCACGAAGTTAAAGAACATCATCAGCGGCGGCGTGGTGGAGACTTCCTTCCGCCCGACCGACCGTTTCGAAAACGCGATCATTGACCGCAAAGCCATGCAGTATCTGTATAATGACGGCGACATGTACTATTTCATGGACAACGAGACTTTCGAGCAGATCGCTTTAAACAACGATCAGATAGGAGACGCGTTAAAATTCGTGAAGGAGAACGAAGAGTGCCGCATCTGCTCCTACAAGGGCAGTGTTTTCTCCGTGGAACCGCCTCTGTTCGTAGAGCTGGAGATTACGGATACCGAGCCCGGCTTTAAGGGCAACACCGCGACCGGCGCGACCAAGCCCGCTATCGTGGAGACCGGCGCGCAGGTCAATGTGCCGCTGTTTGTGAACCAGGGCGACAAGATCAAGATCGACACCCGGACCGGCGAGTATCTGTCCCGCGCATAATCGGTACGCAGCAGGCAGACAGCGTTGATTGTGTCATTCTGAGCACTCCCGCTCGGAATGACACTTTTTCGTAACTCGCCGCAATCCTTCCCCGGCCTTGCTGTTTATTGCGGCCGCGCTTGGCCGTAACCCACTGCCCCGACCTCAAAGGAATCCTGCCATGACGAAAAAAATGACTTCTCTTGACAAGGGCTTTGCCGCCCTGCGCAATATCGCTTTCCTCAAAAACGGCACCGTGGAGGTGGCGGACGTTCTGCGTGCTTTCGGGAACATCCCCTTAAGTGATGAGGAGATCCGCCGCATTTATGATTTTATGGCTGCCGAGAATATCGCACTGGCGGATTATGAACCCGCCGGGACCGATGCGGTAAACATGAACGAGCTCGTCTCCGAGACCTGGGGCGAAGCGGATTCGGAAGCGGACCGGAAGCTGCTGGACTTTTACGAAGAGGATCTGGCCGGGATCGCTCCGCTCAGCCGGCAGGAAGAGGAGAATCTGACTGCGGCTCTGCTTCAGGCGGACGCGGCTGCCCGGCAGGCAGCCGCCGAGCGTCTGACGGAAGGCAATCTGCGCTGGGTCATGCAGATCGCGAAGGATTATGCCGGACGGGGGCTGCCGCTCTCGGATCTGATCCAGGAAGGAAATCTCGCGCTGTGGGAAAGCGTCAGCCGCTTCGACGGTACGGCAGCGCTGGCGGAAACGCTGGAGAAGGATATCCGCGGGGCTATCAAAACGCTTCTGAAGGAAGAGGGTGCCTATGAACGCACGGAGAACCAGCTGGTGAATCTGTCCAACCGGATCCTGGATACGGTGAAAGAGATGGAAGAGGAGCTTGGCACGGCTGTCACGGCGGCACAGATCTCCGAACGGCTCGGCATTCCGGAAGCCCGTGTGGACGAGGTGCTCCGCCAGTCCGCCAAAGCCATGAAAAATCTCGAAAACGGATAAAGCGGAGGGATTTATGAGGCAGAACAAAAAGAAAAAAGCCATTCTGACGCCGCTGCTTTTGCATTACTCTCCGGTCTACCTGATCGGGCTGGCCGCCCTTTTCATGGTGGACTATGTACAGCTGTTTATCCCGCAGTATATGGGCGAGGTAACGGACGGTCTGGCATCTCACACGCTGGACGGCGCCGGCGTCTGGGATCTTTGCCGGAAGATCATTCTTTGCGGTGTCCTGCATCTTTTAGGCCGCTTCGTCTGGCGCTACTGCATCTTCGGCACGGCCCGAAAAGTCGAACGCATCATGCGGAATCAGCTTTTTGCGCAGCTGGAGACTTTAACGCAGCGCTACTATCACGAGCACAAGACCGGCGATCTGATGAGCTACTTCACCAATGACCTGGAAGCCGTGCGCATGGCGGTGGGGCCTTCGATCGTGACGGCCTTCGACGCGACGGTCATGACGGTCCTGGTGCTCTACCGCATGATCACCCATGTGAGCCTTACGCTTACGCTCTATACGCTGATCCCGATGGGGATCCTGGCCGTCGGCGGATATTTTTACGGAAAAGTCATCGAGATCCGCTACCGGAAGATGCAGAAGGCTTTTGCGGACCTGCAGGACTACGTGCAGGAGAGCGTCTCCGGTGAGCGCGTCGTCAAAGCCTTCGTGCAGGAGAAAAAGCAGTTTGAAGCGTTCCGGGCGGTCAATGAAAACAAGCGCCGGGCTTCCCTGAACGTCGTGAAGATCAACGCCCTGTTCATCCCCTCGCTGCGGCTTCTGGTCGGCGCGACCTATGTCATCGCGATCGTCGTCGGCGGCTACTACACCATGATCGGCGAGATGACGCTGGGCCGCTTCGTGATGTTCACTTCGTATATCAGTTCCCTGGTCTGGCCGATGATCGCGCTGGGCGATGCCATCACGTCCATTTCGCAGGGCATTGCCGGCATGAACCGCATCCACGAGGTCATGGATGAGGAGAGCGAGATCCGGGATCCGGAAGAACCGGACGAGGTCGGACCGTTCAGCGGACAGATCAGCTTCGATCACGTGACCTTCTCTTACGGCGAAAACCTGCCGGACAAGCTGCAGGACGTCACGGTGGAGGTCAAACCCGGCGAGACGCTGGCGGTCATGGGCCGGACCGGCTCGGGCAAATCCACTTTCGTGAACCTGCTCTGCCGTCTGTACGACGTGGAGCACGGTTCCGTATCCTATGACGGACACGACATTAAAAAGATTCCACTCAAGGTTTTGCGGGAAAATATCGCCTATGTCCCCCAGGATAACTTCCTGTTTTCTCAGACTCTCGCGGGAAATATTTCTTTCGGAAATCTGGATGCTTCTCAGGAGGAGATCGAACAGGCGGCCAAAGCGGCGGATATCCACGACAACATCATGGAATTCCCGGAAAAATACCAGACTATGGTCGGCGAGCGGGGCGTGACCTTATCCGGCGGCCAGAAGCAGCGCAGCTCCATCGCGCGGGCGCTCTTAAAAAACAGCCCGATCCTGATCCTGGACGATGCGCTCTCCGCCGTGGATACGGACACCGAGGAGCGGATTCTGGAAAACTTGAAAGCATACCGCGCCGGACGGACGAATATCATCATCGCGCACCGCGTTTCCACGGTGCAGAACGCGGATCATATCCTCGTGCTGGATGAAGGCCGGCCGGCCGAATACGGCACCCGGGAAGAACTGATGGCGCGGGGCGGCATTTTTGCCTCCATGGCCCGCAAGCAGCAGCTGGAGCGTCAGCTTCAGCTGGTGGATTAGGGAAGGAGGTGCGACATGGCTCAGTTAAATGAAGAAGTGCTCGAGACCAAGTATAACGGCAACGTTTTCGCCCGCCTCTTTGCCTATGTAAAGCCGCATATCAAAACCATGCTGCTGGCGCTTTTCCTGGTTCTCACGGTCACCGGCATCGATCTTTTAAAGCCGGTGCTGATCGGGAAGGCGATCGACGGCTGCATCGAAGGGTACGATGCGCCTTTCTACTATGTTTCCGCCGAAAAAGCGGAGATCACGCTGGACGGGCTTTCCTTAAGCCGCAGCGAACCGGCCAGGGCGCAGGAAGGCCCGCAGGCTGCCAGACTTCTGTACTATGAAGAAACCTATTTCCTGGCAAAAGACCTGACCGTCGACGAGCTGCGGGAGATCGCGGCTCTGGAGGAAGACGGCCTGCCCGGCGCCGTACGCACGGGCAGCAGTCTGCGCGTGACCCTGGCAGGGCGTCAGATCGAGGCCGTCGAACAGAACAAGGAAGCGCTCTCGCAGCTGCGTGCGCAGGACAGAAGCGGCGCACTGAAGATCGGTCTCCTTTACGCAGGACTCCTCGTTATCGGCTTTTTCCTGCAGATCTGGCAGAACTGGCTGCTGCAGAAGACGGGACAGAGCATTATCCTGACCATTCGGCAGGAGGTCTTCGAGCATGTGCACAGCCTGCCGCTGCGCTTCTTTGATACCAACCCGGTGGGGCGTATCGTGACGCGCGTTACGAACGACGTGGAATCCTTAAACCAGATGTACACACAGGTGCTGGTGCGCCTGATCAGCAATACGGTCCTGATCATCGGCTACGCGGTGGTCATGATCAGCATCGACCCGCATCTGGCGCTGATCTCGTTCCTGTTCCTGCCTGTCGTTTTCGGGATCACACTGGCCTTCCGCATCCTGATCCGCAAGATCTACCGCATCGTGCGGACCAAGATCTCGGCTCTTAATACCTTCCTGTCCGAAAACATTTCCGGCATGAAGCTGATCCAGCTCTTCGCCCGTGAAAAGACCAAGGCGGCGGAGTTTAAAGAACGGACGGACGACCTGTACAAGTCTCAGATGAAGGAACTCTTTACCTTTGGCCTGTTCCGGCCGGGCCTGTCCTTTATCGCGAATTTCGCTTACGCGCTGATCATCTACAAGAGCGGCGTTTCGGTGCTGGCCGGCACACTGTCCCTGGGCACGCTTTATATCTTCACCAGCTACATCCGTTCCTTCTTCGAGCCGATCCAGGAGCTGGCGGAGCAGTTTTCGACTCTGCAGAACGCGATGGCTTCCGCGGAGAAGATCTTCACGATCCTGGACGAGGAGAATACGATCCTGGAGTCCGAAAATCCGGTTCGCATGCCCGACTTCAAGGGAAAGATCGAGTTTAAGAACGTCTGGTTCGCCTACGAGAACGAGGACTGGGTCTTAAAGGACATCAGCTTCGTGATCAATCCCGGCGAGCGCGTGGCCTTCGTCGGCGCGACCGGCGCGGGAAAGTCCTCCATCCTGAACCTGATCGGCCGCTACTATGACATTCAGAAGGGCGAGATCCTGATCGATGACGTGAACATCAAAGATCTGTCGCTGGCGGATCTGCGGCAGGCCATCGGCCAGGTGCAGCAGGACGTCTTCATCTTTACCGGCGACATCAAGAGCAACATCCGCCTGCTGGACGAGAGCATCACGGATGAAGAGATCCGGGCGGCATCCCAGGCGGCGAACGCGGACCATTTCATTGAAAACCTGCCGGAAAAATACGATGAGCCCGTCACCGAACGCGGCTCCACGCTTTCCGCCGGCGAGCGCCAGCTCCTTTCCTTCGCACGGACCCTGGCCTACGATCCGAAGATCCTGGTCCTGGATGAGGCGACGGCAAACATTGATACCGAGACCGAGCAGCTGATCCAGGCGGCGCTGGAGCGACTGATGCAGGGGCGGACCTCCATC
>JAFZRH010000072.1 GCA_017619975.1 Lachnospiraceae bacterium
AGAGGACCGGGATGGACGCACCGCTGGTGCACCGGTTGTCATATCAATGGCATAGCCGGGTAGCCAAGTGCGGAAGGGATAAACGCTGAAGGCATCTAAGCGTGAAGCCCCCCTCAAGATGAGATATCCGAAAGACCCCTTGAAGACGACGAGGTTGATAGGGCAGAGGTGGAAGTGCAGCAATGCACGGAGCTGACTGTTACTAATCGGTCACAACACTTGACCAAAGAGGATGTCGCAGAGCGGGAAGAGGTGAAGAATGCTGACGAGGAGCTTGCTCATCAGGAAGCATTCGAGCCGAAAAGGCAGCGAAGCTGCATTTCAAGGACACGAAATAGCCCGCAGGGCTATGAGTGACCACGCTCAAGACATCCGAACACTTTATCCATGAATGACCTTTCATGGATAAGGTCTTCTCTCGAAATTGTCGATTATTTATCTTCAGCATGCGGCTTTCAGGGCGCAAAGCCCTCAGGCAAACAGTTTCCTCGATAGCTCAATGGCAGAGCACTCGGCTGTTAACCGAGGTGTTGCAGGTTCGAGCCCTGCTCGGGGAGTTCATGGCTCCATGGTCAAGTGGTTAAGACATCGCCCTTTCACGGCGGTAACTCGGGTTCGAATCCCGATGGAGTCATTTTTTCATAAGGCGACGTAGCCAAGTGGTAAGGCGTGGGTCTGCAAAACCCTGATGCACCGGTTCAAATCCGGTCGTCGCCTCGAAAAGCCTCATCAAGAGGCTTTTTTCTTTGTCAGACACTTTGATTTCCGGTCTTTTCAAGCGAACATTCTCATAGTATAATAGAATACAGTCTGAACAATACAGGGTAAGGATCAGTTTATGAAAAAAAACTACCGGATCGCCGACAAAGTCATTTCCGTAGACTCTCTTTTCGAAAGCGTCCATCTGCTGTGCAGGGACTACCTGACGGAAGAGCCTGCGGATTTTGCTGTTCGGATCCTTCCGGATATGATAGAAGAAGAACAAGAAAAGGCGGCAAGGGAAGCGATCCAGGAAGGACGAAAACCCCGCAAATGGAGCGATGCTTATCTGGAAGAGCTTGCTGTCTATCGGAAGATCGCCGAAAAAATGCCGGAATACGATACGGTGCTGATTCACGGATCTGCTGTCGCGGTGGATGATGAAGCCTATCTGTTCACAGCTCCGAGCGGAACAGGAAAATCCACGCATACAAGACTCTGGAGAGAACTCTTTGGCGAGAGGGCGGTGATCGTGAATGATGATAAACCGCTGCTCAGGATCGGAAAAGATCAAACAGTCATTTACGGGACACCGTATGATGGGAAACATCATCTCAGTACGAACATCGCGGTACCCTTGAAAGCGATCTGTTTTTTAAAACGCGGCCGGGAAAACCACATACGGGAGCTTTCCGAAAGAGAGGTTTTTCAGCGGCTTTTCGCGCAGGTCTATCGGCCGGAAGACAGTTCGGCTCTTCAGAAAACGCTGGAACTGCTGACCCGTTTGATAAAACTGGTGTCATTCTATGAGCTGACCTGCAATATGGATCCCGAGGCAGCCCTTGTGGCTTATGAAGGGATGAATCCCAGGAAGACCGCAGCGGAAGGAAAGAAGGCTTTGGAGGAAGGAGACAGACGTGCAGACCGGCAGTTTTGAAGAGATTCTCCGCAAGGACGGACGTCTGTTTTATACGAACAGAGGAGACAGCATGCTGCCGATGATCCGGGAGGGAAAGGATCTTCTCGAGATCGAAAAAACGGAAGGCCGCCTGAAAAAGTTCGATGTACCCTTATACCGGCGGGACAGCGGACAATATGTGCTGCACCGCATCGTGAAAGTTCGGCCGGATGGATATGTGACCTGCGGCGACAACCGCTGGAGAAAAGAATCCGGTGTTGCGGACCGCCATATTCTGGGGGTGCTGACGGCAGTGATCCGGGAAGGAAAACGCGTTCCCGTGACCCGTCCGCTGTACCGTTTACAGGTAAAGATCTGGTATCTGCTGTATCCGCTTCGGGCAGCCATTATGATCGGCCGCAGCGTGCTGCGGCGTATAACAAAGAAACTGAAACAATGAATAACAGAACGATCCGCTGGCTTTATACCGTCTCAGGCAGGACAAAGTGGAATATCCTGTTTCTGATCATCGTGGAGGCGCTGCACGGTGCTTCCGGCGTCTTTTATGCGCTGCTGCTGCGCAATATTGTGGATGCGGCAATTGCGTCGGATATACAGCTGTTCCGACGAAATGCCCTTCTGATCATCCTGCTCGTTGCCGCGCAGCTGATGCTGCGGGCTGTCCTTCGATTCCTGAATGAACTGACCCGTTCCACGCTGGAGAACCGGTTTAAAAAACGCCTTTTTCATACCTTGCTGATAAAAGATTATGCTGCGGTGACGGCGATCCATTCCGGCGAATGGATGAACCGGCTGACCAATGATGCCCAGCTGGTGGCAAACAGCTGTGTCGAGATCCTGCCGGGACTGTTCGGTATGGCCGTCAAACTGATCAGCGCTTTTGTCATGATGATCATTCTGGATCCGAAATTTGCCGCCCTGCTGCTTCCGGCCGGGCTGATCCTGGGCGGTTTTTCGCTGCTGCTGCGGCGTCATGTCAAACGGCTGCATAAAAACGTTCAGGAAAAAGACGGGAAGCTTCGGATCTTTCTTCAGGAACGCCTGAGCAGTCTGCTGATCCTGCGCGCTTTTTCCGCCCGGGAGCAAACGGAAGCCGAGGCACAAGAACGGATGCAGGTCCATAAAGCTGCCCGCATGCGGCAGAACCGTTTCTCCAATATGGGGAATGTGGGACTGGGAATCGCCGTGCAGGGCATGTATCTGTTTGCGGTGATCTGGTGCGGATACGGGATCCTGACAAAACGGATCACTTACGGTACGCTGACGGCCATGACTCAGCTGATCACGCAGATCCAGGCACCGTTTGCCAATATTACGGGATATCTTCCCCGCTGGTATGCGATGCTGGCCAGTGCAGAACGCCTGATGGAAGCGGAGAGCTTTGAAGAGGAACTGTCGGAGGAACCGGATTCCTTTGCGGAAGTGACGCGGTACTATCATGAAAACTTTGCGTCGCTTTGTGCGAAGCACGTCAGTTTTTCCTATCCGGATCCGGACAGGGAGAGGAACGCAGATGTCCTGCGGGATCTTTCCGTCAGCATTCAAAAGGGAGAGATCCTGGCGCTGACCGGGCAGAGCGGCTGCGGGAAGTCTACCTTCCTGAAGCTTCTGCTTTCGATCTACCGGCCGCAGGAAGGAGAACTGCTGCTGGAAAACAGAGACGGTTCGCTGACGGAATTAAGCCCGAGACAGCGCAGGCTCTTTGCCTATGTGCCGCAGGGCAATCAGCTGCTGCAGGGGACGATCCGGGATGCGGTCAGTTTTTCGGATCCGGCGGCGGCTTCGGATGAGGCACGCTTATGGGAGGCTCTGAAGCTGGCCTGCGCGGAAGATTTTGTACGGACGTTGGAGAACGGCCCGGACACGCTTCTGGGAGAACGCGGCGCCGGTCTTTCCGAAGGACAGCTGCAGCGTCTGGCCATCGCCCGCGCGGTTTTTGCAGGCAGTCCGATCCTTCTGCTGGATGAAGCAACGGCTTCGCTGGACGGAGAAACCGAAAAAAGGCTTCTGGAAAACCTGCGGAAGCTGACGGATAAGACGGTTCTGATTGTGACGCACAGGCCGGCGGCGCTTTCGATCTGCGACCGCGTCCTGCATTTTTCGGAGCAGGGAATTGCAGAAAGATAGAACAGGAGAAAAAGTATGCAAAACAAAAAAGCAATCGATCTTCCCCGGCTGGAAGAAGAGTATCTGACGGATCGGAGCTTTCCCTGGAAGCTTCGTCCCTGCTATGCCCTCCCGGCAGACGCCACCGTGGAGGATATGCGCGCCATGGCGATTCAGGCGATGAAGGACAGCGTATCCGTCCCCTGGCAGACGGATCAGCCGATCCGCTACACGAAAGCGCTCGGCGGCGCCGGAAGTTATGACCTGGAGCCGGGCATCTCATTTTCGGGCCTTCCGTATACGGCTTCGGCCAGCGGGATCTTCTCGTGGCTGGAGTATGTGAATCCGGAGAACGGTCACATTGAGGACGCTCCGTTCGACAGACTGGGCTTTGAGCTCGGCAACGCCTGTGCGCCGGCGGTAAGCTGGGCGCAGAACGCGGTCTGCCCTTCCGTGGCGATGGGGCTCGTCTGCCGCTGGTATCTGCCGGTAAACGGCTATGAGCCGGTCGGCAGCTTAAAGATCCCCGAAGGGGTGACCGATTACGTGGACTATCCGACCAAAGTCGTACAGCAGGACGCCGGCAAGGAAGCGGTGCTGGAAGCCTATACGCTGGCGCTGCCGGCCGATACCCTGATCAAAGCCGGTTGGCTGCCCGGCCAGCATACCATGATGGTGGGCGAAAAGCCGGTGGTCGTCCGGAATGAAAACGGTGAGATCGACATGGATAAGAGCTTCATCCGCGTGGTGGACCAGCGCTCCAAGGAGTATCCCGTAGAGCAGGACGGAAGAGAAATGTCAAGACGCGGCCGGATCCTGGCGGAGGTCCCTTTCCGCCTTCTGTACGAAGAAGGCTATATCGTGGTGCGGCCGCGGGCCTGGATCGAAGGGGCTCCCTATGAGCCTGCCTGGGTAAAAAGGATCCCGGCCGTCTGGGATCCGGACGACGTACTGCATGCGCGGTACCGTTCGAATTACCGTATTGCGGTCATTCGCACCGAGCTGCTATCGCCGGAAGGGGAGGTCATTACGGCGCGCTTAAATCTGCCGACCGGTCAGATCAGCCAGCGCTATTTCAAAGCCGGCTTTGACGGACAGGATATTCCGGAATATGAGGCCTTTTTAAAGGCGCGGGCAGAACACCCCGAAGCGCATGTAAGGATCACGATCCGTGTCGCGACGGGAGAAGCGTTCGTCTGCGAAGAAGAAAAGTAGATCGCGGCGTACCGTGCAAGCGATCCCGGACAAACAAAAAGCTGTTTCATGCTGCGTCGCTGGCAGCCTGAAACAGCTTTTTGGAAATGTCTGCGTTCGTTACGGAGTCAGACGGTTCGGGCCGCGGAAGAGGAACATGCATTCCTTGATCGGCAGGCCGAAGAGCAGCATTGTCAGACGGTCCACGCCCAGGCCGAAGCCGCCGTGAGGCGGACAGCCGTAGCGGAAGAAGTCCAGATAGAACTTGACGTCCTCGCCCAGACCCTTTTCATCCGCCTGCGCCTTAAGCTGCGCGAAGCGGTGCTCACGCTGTGCGCCGGTCGTGATCTCGGTGCCGCGCCAGATCAGGTCATAGCCCATCGGCATGCCCTTTTCATCGCGCATGTGATAGAAGGCACGCTTGTCGGCGCTGTAATCGGTTACAAAGAGGAACTCGTGGCCGTAGTGCTTCTTGACCCATTCAAAGCTTAAGTGCTCGGCATCGGTGGTCAGGTCGCCTTTTTCGGAATCCGGAACGGTGTAGCCGAATTCCTCTTCAAGACCCTGGTACAGATCCGCAAGCTTCACTTCCGGGAAGGGCAGCGTGGGAACCACGACCGGGATCCCGAACATCTCCTCGATCTCCTTGCCGTAGGCTTCTTTGACCTTGGTCAGACCGTAGGTCAAAAGCTCGGCTTCGAAGGCCATGACATCGCGGAAGGAGTTGATGTAGCTCATTTCGATATCGAAACCGGTGAATTCGGTGGTGTGCTTGTTGGTGAAGGATTTCTCCGCGCGGAAGACGGGGCCCACTTCGAAGATGCGCTCGAATCCGCTGGCCATGGCCATCTGCTTGTAGAACTGCGGGCTCTGAGCCAGATAGGCGTTACGGTCGAAGTACTTCACTTCGAACACGTCCGCGCCGCTTTCGGAGGCTGCTGCGATCAGCTTCGGTGTATGGATCTCCATGAAGTTCTTCTTCAGGCAGAACTCGCGCAGCGCGTTGATCATGCAGGTCTGAGCCTTGAAGATCAGCTGGTTTTCGTCCGTCCTTAAGTCGACCCAGCGGTAGTCCAGGCGCTGGTCGATGCTGGAACGCTCCACGGCCTGTTTCTTCTTGGTGGCGGGAATGCTCTTGCGGGCGATGGGCAGGGCTTCGGCAAGGGATTCCACAATGATCTCGTCCGGGATCAATTCGCGGCCGCCGAGCTTGACGTATTCATTTTCAATAACGGTGCCGACGGCGGTAATCACGCTGTCCGGGGTCAGTCCGGAAATCGCTTCGGCAACAGCCGGGAGCTTTTCTTTTTCGACCGTGATCTGCAGACGGCCGGTAATGTCTTTTAATACGATAAAAGCCATGGCTTTCGAGTCACGGTAGTTGTCCACAAAGCCCTGAACTTTTACGGTTTTGCCTGCCGCGTTCGCGATATCACGGATATAGATGCGATCCATATGATGCCTCCTTCAATATATAACTGCAATACCTTGCTATCATAGCAAATTGTGCAGAAAAATCAAGCCTAATTCAGCAGTTGCTGAATGTTGTCCGTTTTACTCATGACGATCAGGTGCTCATCGCTGTTGAAACAGTAATCGACGGGCGGCATGGGAGCGACAAGACCGTCCCGCATGGTTGCCAGAATGCTGACGTTGTAGGCTGCGCGAACGTCCAGCTCGCCGATGGTTTTGCCGATCCAGTTCTCCGGGGCGGAGATCTCGTAGATATTGTAGTCATCGATCAGCGGGATACAGTCAAAAATGGAATCGTTGGAAGCGCTGACCGCTAAATTCTCCGCGACTTCTTTTTCCGGATAAATGATGTGATCCGCGCCGCTCATCCGTAAAAACTTGGCCTGCACGTCTTCGGACGCCTTGCTGTAGACGCATTTCGCCCCGAGCTCCTTTAAAAGATTGGTGATGACCAGGCTGGTCTGGAAGTTGGAACCGACACTGACGAAGCAGGCATCGAAAGAGGGAATATCGAAGGCACGCAGGATCTCGGCGTTTGTCGCGTCGGCAACCCGTGCACTGATCCCGAGGGAGAGAACGGTGTTCAGGGCGGCCTCATCCTTATCGACGACCAGAAGCTCGCAGTTCTGCCGGGAGAAGGCTTCGGTCAGCAGACAGCCGAAATTTCCGAGGCCGATGATTAGAAACGATTTCATACAAATCTCCTTTTCACTGCCTTCCCCTCTGGGGAAGGGGGACCGCCGCAGGCGGTGGATGAGGTTCCCCTGTCTGTATACTTACCCTACCGTGATCTCTTCTTCCGGGTAGCTGACCGGGAGCTTCTGCCGCTTTTCCAGCAGCGCGACCGAGAAGGAGACGCTTCCGACGCGGCCCATAAACATCAGCAGGGCGATCAGACAGGCGGAAAAAGGCCGCAGCGAGGCCGTGATGCCGACAGACATGCCGACGGTCCCGATAGCGGAGAACGTTTCAAACAGCACGTCCAATGCCGCCAGATGTTCCGCTGCGCAGATAATCAGAGCCGCAAAGAGGCTGACTCCCAGATTGGTAAAAAAGATACTCAGACTCTTCAGAACCGTTTCCTGGGGGATGCTTCTGCCAAACACGGCCGCTTTTTTCTCCGCCCGGAACGCGGCCAGGACAGAAAGCACCAGAACGGCGATCGTCGTGGTCTTGATACCGCCGGCGGTAGAGCCCGGCGAACCGCCGATCAGCATCAGAAGGATGGTCAGCAATTTGGAGGCATCGCTTAAGGCCGCCGTATCTGTCGTATTAAAACCGGCCGTCCGGGCTGTGGCAGAGGCAAAAAGCGCTTCCAGCAGCTGTGTCCCGATCGGCTTGTCCGAAGAAAAATCGAACAGCAGGAATAAAAGCGCGGAGCCGAGAAGCAGGACAGCCGAGCTGACCAGAACAATCTTGGTGTGCAGCGAGTATTTCTTCCAGTGAAAATGATGGCGTCTTATGTCATCCCAGACCAGAAAGCCGAGACCGCCGACCACGATCAGGAAAATGATGACAAGGCAGACGAGCCAGTCATCATGGAAAAGCATGAGGGAAGGCGCTGCTTCGGCACCGCTGAAAAGATCAAATCCGGCGTTGCAGAATGCGGATACGGCATGAAAAAGACTGAACCACAGACCGCGCCACAGGCCGAAGCGGGGAATAAAACGGATCGCGAGCAGCAGAGCGCCGCTTCCTTCAAAGAGCAGTGTGCCGGCTACGATCTTGCCCGAAAAGCGGGCAATGCCGTCGATCCGCGTCAGATTCAGGCTTTCCACCATGGTTTCGCGGGCGGAAAGCCGCATCTGTTTGTTGATGACCAGGAAGAAAACGGTGGCGATGGTCATAAAGCCGAGTCCGCCGATCTGGATCAGCAGAAGCAGCACCAGCTGCCCGAAGAGAGACCAGCTGCTGCCGGTGGGGAGCCGGATCAGGCCGGTAACGCAGGAAGAAGAGACGGCGGTGAAGAAAGAATTGAGCAGACCGGCGGATTTGCCGTCGGCCGATGAAACAGGCAGCGCCAGCAGCACGGTGCCGAGCAGCACCATGATCAGATACCCGAGTATGATAACCTGTACATGCGTTAAGCGCTTTTTCATCGGATCTGTCTATTTGTGCTTCCAGGTGGACTGGGATAGCAGGGCTATAATGGGGAAGATCTCCAGTCTTCCGGCCAGCATGTCGAAGATGAGGACCAGTTTGGACAAAATGCTGAAGCTGCCGAAATTACCCGTCGGACCGACTTCGGACAGACCGGGGCCGACATTGTTGAAGCAGGCCAGCATGGCGGTGACGGTCGTGGTCAGATCCTTCCCGTCGATGGTCAGGAGCATAAAGCTGCCCAGGGCAATCAGCACGTAAGCAGCCAGATAGGTGCGAAGGTTGGCCAGGACGTTTTCACTCACCGGTTTTTTGTTGCTGCGCACCAGAGAAATACGGCCGGGACGGATCATTTTTTTGAGGCTGCTGCGCAGATCTTTGAACAGAAGCTGCAGGCGGATACATTTCATGCCGCCGCCGGTTGAACCGGCGCTGGCGCCGAGAATCGTCAGAAATACCAGAATTCCCTTGGCGAGCGTCGGCCAAAGGTTGAAATCCGCCGTGGCGAAGCCGGTTGTCGACATGATGGAAACAACCTGGAAATAGGAAGCCCGCAGAGTCTCTTCTGTATTGCCGCCGGCGGGATGGATCACCAGGGCGACCACAAGGCCGGCCAGCAGGAAGGTCAGAAAATAGAAGCGGAGTTCCTCATCCTTTAGCACACTGAGAGGCTTCCGGCGCAGGAGCAGATAATAACAGCTGAAGTTCACGCCGAAGAGGAACATGAACAGCGTCGTTACCCACTGCACATAGCCCGAATAGCCGCCGAGCCCGGCGTTCGTGACGGCGAAGCCGCCGGTGCCGGCCGTTCCGAAGGCGATACAGAAAGCGTCGAACAGTGGCATATCAAAGGCCAGCAGGAAAATATCGATGGCCGTCAGGCAGATGTAGATCAGATACAGGATCCGCGCGGTCCGGCCGATCTGCGGCACCAGTTTGCCGACGTCGGGACCGGGGCTTTCCGCCCGCAGGATATGCAGGGTGAAACCGGAACCGCGGCTGCCGCGGGGAACCAGCGCCAGCAGAAAGACGAGCACGCCCATGCCGCCGATCCAGTGGGTGAAGCTGCGCCAGTACAGAAGGCTTTTATCCAAACTCTCCACTTCTGAAAGAATGGAGGCCCCGGTCGTGGTAAAACCGGAAACCGTTTCGAAGAAAGCGTCGATAAACGCGGGGATCTCCCGGGAAAGGAAGAAGGGAAGCGCTCCGGTCAGACCGAGCACGATCCAGGAAATACCGGCGCAGGCCAGTCCTTCCTTTTCATAGAAATCATCGGCTTTCTCTCCCCGGCTGAGAAGCCAGAGCACGCCGCCCAGCGCCAGAATGATCAGGAGAGTCTCCAGATAGGCCGTGGTCGCGAGCGGTTCCCGGAAGACCAGGGAAAGAATGAGGGCGGGCAGCATCAGAAGCGCTTCGATAAAAAGGATCAGCGCGGTGAAATGCCCCAGGGATTTAAAGTTCATACCGCCCCTCCTTATGCGAAAATATCGTTGAAACGCTGGATATTCTTCGCTTCGGTAAAGATGACGATGACCGAATCCCCTTCCTGATAGCGGGAGGAGCCGCCGGCTATGGTCACGGTTCCGTCGTGGAAGATCGCGGGAATCAGAACGCCGGGTTTGATCTTATGGCTGAGTTCGATCAGCGGCGTGTCTTTGTACATCGCGCCGGGGCCGATCACGAATTCGCAGGCCTGAACCTGACCGCCGGCAACCGTCTGGACGGTTAAGGCGGTCTCTCCGCTGGTATCGCGCATGGAGCGAACATAGCGTACTACGATATCGCTGCACAGCTGCTTGGGAGAAATGACGCTGCCCAGAGACAGACCGCTGATGATATCCCGCAGTTCGTCGATATGTCCCTGCTTTGTGATCACGATCGGCACTTTCTGGCTGATAGCGTAGAGAGACATGACGATGTTCAGTTCATCCAGTCCCGTCAGAGCGACAAAGGCATCCGATGTAGACAGTCCTTCCCGCTCCAGGGTGGAAGGATCCGTAATATCGCCGCAGCTCACGCTGACCTGCGGCAGCTGTCTGGCCAGATCATCGCAGCGCTCGCGGTCATTGTCGATGATTTGGACCTGGATCCCGTCACGGATCAGCATCTGGGCCAGATAATAGCTAACACGTCCGCCGCCGCCTAAAATAACGCGCCGGACCTTATGCGTGATCACGCCCAGCCGGCGCAGGATGCCGCTGAGTTCCCGGGCGGGAGCCGTCATATAGATGCGGTCACCGGCCGCCAGCTCGAAATCGCCGCCGGGCAGGGTAATGCTGCTCCCGCGAAGCACCGCGCAGATCAGAACGCGCGTCTTGAAAACCGTCGGCAGATCCCGTAACCGGATACCGGCCAGCGGACTGTTTTCTTCCAGACGGAACTCCACCAGTTCCACCTGTCCCTTGGCAAAAGATTCACGGGTCAGGAAACCGGGGTACCGTAAAAGTCTTTCAATTTCCCAGGCGGCACTGCGTTCGGGGTTGACGATCAGAGAAAGGCCGAAGACGTCCCGCATTTCCATGATCTGGGCCGTATAATCCGAATTGCGGATCCGGACGATGGTATGGATCCGGGGATTGATCTGACGGGCCGTGACGCAGCAGAGCAGATTGATCTCATCCGCATCGGTGACCGCGATCAGCAGATCGGCTTCGGCGGTGCCGGCGTCTTTTAAGACCTGCATGGTGGCGCAGTTGCCTTCCAGTCCCATGACGTCATATTGAGTACAGACCCGTTCCAAAATATCGGGACGGGTATCGATCAGGGTAATATCGTGTCCGTCGGCAGCCAGTTCTGCGGTCAGAGAACTTCCCACTTTTCCGATGCCGGCAATAATGATTTTCATAGAACAGTCTCCTTGCTGAAATCAACTTATTATTATATCAGAAAGATAAAATAATACAAGGGGAAATCCGGGAAGAGTCCGGAAGCTGACAGCCGGCGGGACTTGACAGCATTGTTCCTTTCAGGCATTATATAAACTGCGGCACTGCTATTTTTCAGCCGCACGGAAAGGAGCTCCCCATGGCAAAGTTCTGCGCTTACTGCG
>JAFZRH010000073.1 GCA_017619975.1 Lachnospiraceae bacterium
AGCTCAGATGGTAGAGCAGAGGACTGAAAAACCTCGTGTCGCTGGTTCGATTCCGTCTCTGAGCATTTTTTATTATTTCTTTTGTCCGTCTGAATGATGAAAGGATTTCCGCATGAACAAAGCATCCGCCGATCATAAAATACCCGGTCTGATCCTGACAGGCAGTCTTTTTCTGATCTGCCTCTTTTTCTACTGGCAGCTGCTTCGGCTGAATATCCTTCCCGCTCCTCTCTTTGCCGCCCTGGCTGCCGTTCTGTTTCTGTTTGTGATCCTGATCTTTCTTCTTTCCCGCAGCACCGCCCGGGGCGTCCGTTTCGGGCTGGCTGTTTTTCTGAGTCTTGTGATTGCCGCCTTCTGCCTGACCGGTTCCTATGTCAGCATCCGCTTCACGGATACGATCCAGTCCATGCTTCATCGGGATTCCACGGAGACCGTCATCATGAAAGTCTTCGTCCGGGAGAGTGATTCCGCCGTCAGTCTTGACGACTTGAAGGGAGAAAGCATCGGGATCCTGAGCCAGATCGACCGCGCCGCCACGGATGAAATGCTGAAAGAGCTGGAAACGGAGTTCGGCAGCCCTGTCAGCACCGTGGAATACAACAGTCCCATTCAGCTGCTTCGGGCGCTTTCGGAAGGTCACGTCCGGGCGATCCTCATGAACGAGCACTACCTGACGCTGCTGGGAGAAGAGCCGCACGCGCTCTCCTTGGTCCGGGCGCTGCACAGCCAGTCGGTCGTTATCCGCGTCACAACGCCCGCTGCCGAAACGGGAGCCAATCAGCAGTCCGGTGCTTCCTCTCCCTCCGGCAGCGCGGATCCTTCCGGGACGCTTCCTTCCGGAGAGGAAAACCAGCCGGGCGGTTCCGGCCTGGCGGAGGATGCCCTCCTGGCCGCCTCCGGCTCCTGTTTTACGGTTTATCTTTCCGGAATCGACAGCCGGCAGGGACTGGTCAGCCGGTCCCGCAGCGACGTCAATATCATTGCCGTCGTGAATCCGGACACCCGTCAGATCGCGCTGATCAGCACGCCGCGTGACTGCGCGGTCCTGACGCCGGTCTCCGGAGATCAGCCGGACACCCTCACCTATACCGGCAATTACGGCATAGACGTCAGCCGCCGGTCTCTCGAAATGCTGTACAACATGACGATCGATTACTGGTTCCGCGTGGATTTTTCCGGCTTTGTCCGGATCATTGACGTCCTGGGCGGCGTGGATATCAATTCTGACGTTTCTTTCAGCGGCGGCGGTTATTATTTTCAGAAGGGCGTCAATCACGTAAACGGGGAAGCGGCGCTGGCATTCGCCCGGGAGCGGAAAGCGTTCGGCGGTTCGGATCAGTTCCGGGGACTGCATCAGATGGAAGTCATCAAGGCAACGCTCCGAAAAGCCGCCTCTTCCCAGATCCTAAGCAGCTGGAACGAGCTGCTTTCCGCGGTTTCCGACTGTTTCGAGATGACCGTCCCCTATGATCTGATCTCCGGTCTTGTCCGCCGTCAGCTCATGCTGTCCGGCGGCTGGAATATCGTGAGCTACAATCTCGAAGGCAGCTACGATATCCGGGAGATCTTCTCGCTTTACGAGCCGAACTACATGTTCCTGCCCGGAGAGGATTCTCTTCATACCGCCCGGGAGCTGATCCGGACCGTTTTAAACGGCGGCACCGCGGCAGAACCGTAACGGGAGACTTCACACAGATCTGCTGCCGGCTTGCTTTTCGGCCCAAAGTTCTGTATACTTTTTTTTGCAGGATTCTTCTGAGGAGGATAACACGATGATCGATAACGAAACCATGCGCAGCATACTGGCCCGCCGCAGCTATAAGGTTTTTGACGGCCGGCCTATTGACGACGAAGCGCTCGAAACCATTGTAACGGCAGGGCTCTATGCGCCGAGCGGCATGAACCGCCAGCCCTGGCATTTTACCGTCATCAAAAGCCCCGAGATGTTGGAAAAATTTGGCGAAGCCAGACGGTCTCTGCCGCTGCCGCCCGGTGTTCCGGCTCACGTGGCCGCCGCCGCAGGGGATCCCATGCGGAATGCGCCTGTCATGATCCTGGTTTCCGCCAAAGAAGGCGGCACCTCCGCGCAGGATGCCTGTCTGGCTATGGAAAATATGTTTATCGCCGCCGCTTCCCTCGGCATTATGAGCGGCTGGGACCACGCGACGGTCATGGATCTGTTCCGGCACAATCCCGCTCTGAAGGCGGAACTGATCCCGGAAGGATATGTGCTGTATGCCGCCGCTTTCTTCGGCTATCCCGGCCCGACCGTCAAGGATCGCGGCGAGCGGAAGGGCACGGTCGAATATAAATAATAAAATGAAAAATGCTTGACAAGCTTTTTTCGGTATTGTATAAATAGGGATGCGCCGTTCATGCGGCGGAAATTTCATACGGAAGTTGAAATTCGGAGAAGTACTCAAGAGGCCGAAGAGGCGCCCCTGCTAAGGGTGTAGGTCGGGTGACCGGCGCGCGGGTTCAAATCCCGCCTTCTCCGCGAAAAAGGAGCTCGTACGAGCTCCTTTTTCGCGGAGAATTTACTTTGGGTTGAAAACGCGCGCCGGTTCCGGCGCGTGGTGAAAAGCGCCGAAGCGCCTCCGGTGGAGGAAGAAGCGAGGCGCTTTTCTTGAC
>JAFZRH010000074.1 GCA_017619975.1 Lachnospiraceae bacterium
CAGATCTTATCGACCAGCGATCACACGCTGCTCAAACAGCAATCCACCTGGGAGCAGATCAGAAATCTGTTCGACGAATGGATTCAGATCCACACGGCCTCCGTCTGCATTCCGCCCGCTTTTGTGAAGCAGGCCAAGGAGTATGTGGGCGAAAAGCTGGCCATCTGCACGGTCATCGGTTTCCCGAACGGCTATATGACCACGGCGGTCAAGGTCTTTGAGACCACGGACGCCATTGCCAACGGCGCGGATGAGATCGACATGGTCATCAACATCGGCTGGGTCAAGGAGGGCCGCTACAAAGACGTGCAGAAGGAGATCGAAGCGGTGAAGGAAGCTTGCCGCGGCCGGATCCTGAAAGTGATCATCGAAACCTGCCTGCTCACGACGGAAGAGAAGATCGAAATGTGCAAGGCCGTGACCAAGGCCGGCGCGGATTTCATCAAGACCTCCACCGGCTTCTCCATCGCCGGCGCGACCCGTGAGGACGTAGCGCTGTTTGCGGAGCACGTGGGCCCGAAGGTGCAGATCAAGGCAGCCGGCGGCATCGCGGACTTAAAGGATGCGGAGGATTTCATCAAACTCGGTGCTTCGCGCCTGGGCACCAGCCGTCTGGTCAAGATCGCGAAAGAGAAGGGGCGGTAACAAGTCGCCCTCACCCGTCACGGCCTAACAGCCGTGCCACCCTCCCCCGCGTCCGGGGGAGGGCAAGAAAGGAATGTCCATGGTCAGCAACAAACGTTTATATGAACTCGCATTGGAAGCCCGTAAGCGCGCCTACTGCCCGTACTCGCATTTCGCCGTAGGTGCCGCCCTCTTAACGAAGAGCGGCAAGGTCTATCTGGGCTGCAATATCGAAAACCAGTCCTTCGGTGCGACCAACTGCGCGGAGCGCACGGCTTTCTTCAAAGCGGTCAGCGCCGGTGATAAAGACTTCGAAGCCATCGCCGTCTGCGGCGCGATGGAAGGCGAGGAACCCTCGAAGCCCGCGCCGCCCTGCGGCATCTGCCGGCAGGTCATGACGGAATTCTGCGATCCTTCCTTCCGCATCCTGCTGCACGGCGAGGACGGGGAACCGAAGGAATACACGCTCGAGGAGATCCTGCCGCTGAGCTTTCACCTGTCGGATTATTAAAGTGGGCATCTGGCCGAGCGCGCCCGAATAAACTTTTCCGTAACGCGCGCCCCGCTTGGCGGACCCCGCGAATTTGCCCCTTGAGCGCAAGCGAAGCGGGCTGAGAAAAGTTTTATCGTGGCAGCGAGGCCGACAGCTCAGCCAAAAAACAGGTAGGAAAGGACTGTCCCATAAGCTCACTGATTCACTTCAAGGAGGTTTCCCCATGAGAATGGTGGATCTTATAAACAAGAAAAAATACGGCGGCACGCTGACGCGCGAGGAACTGGACTTCTTCGTGAGCGGCGTCACCGACGGCAGCATCCCGGACTATCAGACCAGCGCGCTCTGCATGGCCATCCTCCTAAAAGGCATGGACGATAAGGAGATCGCGGCGCTGACCGATCTGATGGCGCATTCCGGCGATATGATCGATCTGTCCGAGTTCGGCACGCTCTCCGTAGACAAGCACTCCACCGGCGGCGTGGGCGACAAAACGACTCTGATCCTGGCGCCGCTCGCGGCCGCCTGCGGGGCCAAGGTCGCCAAGATGAGCGGGCGCGGCCTGGGGCATACCGGCGGCACCGTGGACAAGCTGGAATCGATCCCGGGCTATCAGACCGAGCTGCCCGAGGAAGCCTTCCGGCGCATCTCCCGCGAGGTCGGCGTCTGCGTGATCGGCCAGAGCGGCGAGCTTGCTCCGGCGGATAAAAAGCTCTACGCGCTGCGCGACGTGACCGGCACCGTGGATTCCATCCCGCTCATCGTCTCCAGTATCATGTCGAAAAAGCTGGCAGCCGGCGCCCATTCGATCGTGCTGGACGTCACCGTCGGCAGCGGCGCCTTCATGAAAACGGTGGAGGACGCGGAGATTCTGGCGCGGAAGATGGTGACCATCGGCCGGGCCTGCGGCCGGAACATGTCGGCTCTCATTACGGATATGAGCGAGCCGCTGGGTCACGCCGTCGGCAACGCGCTGGAAGTGAAGGAGGCGCTGGCGGTCTTAAAAGGCGAGCTGGAAGGCGACTTAAAAGAGGTCTGCCTGGCGCTGGCCGGCGAGATGCTCTCCCTCTCCCTGGAGCTGCCGCCCGAAGAGGGCTGCCGTCTGGCGAAGGAAACGCTGGAGAGCGGCGCGGCCTTTGAAAAGTTTAAGGAATGGATCAAAGCCCAGGGCGGCGACGTCCGCTATGCGGAGGATCCTTCCCTCTTCCCGGCGGCGGCCTACAGCCGCGACGTGCTGGCCGGGAAGAGCGGTTATCTGGCGGCGATGGATACGGAAGCCATCGGCAACGCCGCCTGCAATCTGGGCGCCGGGCGCAAGACCAAGGCGGACGTGCTCGATATGTCGGCCGGCATCATCCTGAAGGCGAAGATCGGCGACAAGGTGAAAAAGGGCGACGTGCTGGCGACTTTATATACGGAAAAAGAAGAGACGCTGGACGGAGCGGCCGCGCTGTATGAAGGCGCGCTCAGTTTTTCCCGCAAAGCCGTCAAAAAGCCGGTCCTGGTCCATCAGATCATTCGCTGATGCAGGGGCAGTTCCGGCTGCCGCATGGAGGAGAACATGAATTATTTAGCAGTCGATATCGGCGGGACCGAGGTCAAGATCGGATTGATCAACAACCGGGGCGAGGTGCTGGCCAAGACTTCCGTTCCGGCGGATTTTGACAATTACGAGACCCCGCTTTTAAAAACCTCGCTGAACGGCGCGGTCCGCTTTGTGGACGGGATGGCGCATCATCTGGCAGAAGAAGAGAAGGCCCGCGGCGAAGAGCCGCTCCCGGCAGGCACTCCGGCCGAAGCGGCCGCTATGCTGGGAATCCGCGGCGTGGGGGTTTCTTCCACCGGGATGATCGATAAGCTGCGGGGCCGCGTGGCCGGCGCAGCCGGTCATATCCTGAACTATCTCGGCGCGGAATTAAAGGAATGCTTCGAGGCAGCCTTCGGCGTGGAAACGCACGTGATCAACGACGCCAACAGCGCCGCGGTGGCGGAGCACTGGACCGGCAGCGCCAGGGGCTGCGACAATGCGCTGGTCCTGACGCTCGGCACCGGGATCGGCGGCGGGATCATCGTGAACGGAAGGATCCTGGAAGGCGCCCACGGCTATGCCGGCGAGGTCGGGCATATCACCGTGAAAAAAGACGGTCCCATGACCCCCTGCGGCAATCGCGGGACCTTTGAGTTCTACGGCGCCACCAAGGCGCTGGTGCGTCATGCGGAGGAACGCTTCCGCGCGGCAGGGCTGCCGGTCCCGGAGCACGGCTTAAACGGCCGGCGGATCTTCGAGGCGGTCCGGGAAGGCGATGAAACGGCGGCCGCCGTCGTCCGTGACTGGATCGATGATATCGCCGTGGGCATTGTGGATCTGATCTACATTTTTGATCCCGAGATCGTGGTGGTCGGCGGCGGCGTGAGCGCGCAGGAGGAATTGCTGATCCGGCCGCTTGCGGCGCGCGTCCGGGAGTCCCTGATGCCGGTCTACGCCGAAAAATTCAAAATGGTGGCGGCTACACACGGCAACGACGCCGGCATGATCGGCGCGGTGTACAGTTTCGTGCACTGACCGGACGAAAAAAATACGGAGAACAGCCTCCGATCCGAAAAACGCGAATAATTCGCAAATCACTTGACAGAGAAAGAAACCTGTGATAAAAAGATTTGCGAACGGTTCGCGCTTTTTGATTGTTTAAAACGGCGGCCGGAAAGGAAAGATCATGGCGGCATATGTAACCAAACAGCGGCGGATCCTGCTGCGTTTTCTGGAGGATCACCCGGATGAAAGCCTGACGGCGGCGGATATCGCGAAAGCACTGGCGGATCAGTCCGTCAGCGTCAGCGCGGTCTACCGGAATCTGGCGGCGCTGGAAGAAGAGGGGCGTATCCGGCGCGTATCGCGCGGCGGAAGCCGGGAAGCCTATTATCAGTATACGGACACGGAGAGCTGCCGTACGCATCTGCATCTTTTGTGCAAAACCTGCGGCGCGACCTATCATATGGATAAATCGGATGCGGATCAGCTGATCCGAACGCTGTCCGAGCATGAAAAATTTGCGGTAGACACGGTAGATACGGTTCTGTACGGAACCTGCGAGGCCTGCCAGATCCGGGAAAGAATGAAGGCAAAACATGAAAAAGCATAAAAGCGGACAAAGAAAACTTTTCCTGCCGCTGCTGGCCTGCGCACTCTTTTTGGGGCTCTTGCTGGCGCCGGCGGGCTGCGGCTCGCAGCCGGCTGCCGGGAAGCTTCGGATCGTAACAACGAGTTTTCCGCTGTACGACTGGGCACGGAACGTGGCCGGTGAGGCAACAGACGCCGAACTGGTCTTTCTGCAGGATACCGGCGTGGATCTGCACAGCTATCAGCCCACGGCGGATGATCTCGTGAAGATCGCTTCCTGCGACCTCTTTCTCTACGTAGGCGGCGAGTCCGACAAATGGGTGGAAGACGCCTTAAAGAACGGAACGAATCCGAAACGCCGCTGCCTGAACCTGATGGAGATCCTGGGCGATCAGGCGCTTGAGGAAGAAGAGAAGGAAGGCATGCAGGCAGAAGCGGAACACGGAGAGCAGGATCATGAGGAAGAAAAGGCTGAACGGGACGAGCATGTCTGGCTCTCCCTGAAGAACGCTTCCCTTTTCACCGGGAAGATCGCCGAAGAACTGGCGGCACTGGATCCGGATCATCGGGAGACGTACCGAAACAATGCGGCCGCCTATCGGAAAAAGCTGGATGACCTTCAGAAAGAATATGAAGCGGCGGCGGCTTCGGCAGGGACCAAGACCCTCCTCTTCGGGGACCGTTTCCCCTTCCTTTACCTGACAAAGGAACTCGGACTCGACTATTACGCGGCCTTCAAGGGCTGCTCGGCAGAGAGCGAAGCCAGCTTTGAGACGATCGTCTTTCTGGCCGGCAAAGCGGACGAGCTGGGTCTGAAGGTGATTTTAAAGACCGAGAGCGGCGACGGCAGGCTGGCGGAGACCGTCCGGCAGACTTCGAAATCGAAGGATCAGACGATCCTGACGATGGATTCGCTCCAGTCGGTCACGAAGGCAAAGGCGCAGGAAGGCGTCACGTATCTCGGCGCGATGCAGAGCAATCTGGAAGTTTTAAAAGAAGCTTTGCAATAAACAGTCACGTAACTGCGAGGAAACCATGGCATTACTCGAATGTAAAAACCTGTCTCTCGGCTATGAGGGACACGTGATCGTAAAAGATCTGAATTTCAGCGTGAACGCAGGCGACTATCTCTGCATCGTCGGAGAGAACGGTTCCGGCAAGACCACGCTTATGAAGACCATCCTGGGGCTGACTGCGCCGCTTTCCGGCAGCGTCACGACCGGCGACGGCCTGAAGAAAAACGAGATCGGCTACCTGCCCCAGCAGACCCTGATCCAGCGGGATTTTCCGGCCTCCGTACAGGAGATCGTGATCTCCGGCTGTCAGGCGCATATGGGCAGACGGCCTTTCTACGGCCCCGCGGAGAAAGAACTCGCGAAGAAAAATATGGAGCGCATGGGCCTTTCCGGCATGGCTGACCGCTGTTACCGGGATCTGTCCGGCGGTCAGCAGCAGCGCGTTCTTTTGGCGCGGGCACTCTGCGCGACCCGCAAGCTCCTTCTGATGGATGAGCCGGTGGCCGGTCTGGATCCGAAAGTCACTGCGGAAATGTACGAGCTGATCGAGACTTTAAACAGGAAAGACGGGATCACGGTCATCATGATCTCGCACGATCTCGGCGCCGCGCTGCGCTATGCCACGCATATCCTGCATATCGGCGGCAAGGTCTTTTTCGGGACGCGCGAAGCGTATGCAGCCAGCGAAGCGGCCGGCAGTCTGCTCCGGGAAGGATCCGGCGGCCTGCTGCCGGAAAGACCTGCGGGAAAGAAAAAGGCCGGCGGGAAGGAGGTGCGGAATGTTTGAAAAACTCTTTGAATATCTGCAGTTTCCTTTTGTCCGCTACGCGCTGATCGTCGGCGTGCTGGTGGCGCTCTGTTCCTCCCTTTTCGGTGTGACGCTGGTTCTAAAACGCTTCTCCTTCATCGGGGACGGGCTTTCGCACGTAGCCTTCGGCGCCATGACGGTCGCGACCATCCTGAAGATGAAAAACGAAATGCCGCTGACCCTTTTGCTGACGATCCTCTGCGCCGTCCTGCTGCTGCGGGCCGGCCAGAACGCGAAGATCAAGGGCGACGCGGCGGTCGCCATGCTTTCCGTAGCCGCCCTGGCGCTGGGCTATCTGCTGCTGAATCTCTTCCCGACGACCTCCGGCAATCTGGCCGGCGACGTCTGCTCGACCCTGTTCGGCTCCACCTCCATTCTGACCCTGAGTGCGGCGGAAGTCTGGATGAGCGTGATCTTATCCGTGATCGTGGTGACGCTGTTCATCCTGTTCTACCACAAGATCTTCGCGGTGACTTTCGATGAGAGCTTCGCGCAGGCGACCGGGACCAATGCCGCCGCCTACAACCTGCTGATCGCGGTCGTCGTCGCGGTGATCATCGTGCTGGCCATGAATCTGGTCGGTTCCCTGCTCATTTCCGCGCTGGTCATCTTCCCGGCGCTTTCCGCCATGCGGGTCTACAGAAGTTTCTTCTCCGTGACCGTCTGTTCTGCGGTCCTTTCCGTGGTCTGCGCCTTGCTGGGCCTTTTGACCGCTATCATAGCCGGCACTCCGGTCGGTTCCACCATCGTTGCGGTGGATATTGCCGCTTTCCTGATCTTCTCCCTGATCGGAAAGCTGAAGAGGCGATGACGCGCTTCTTTATCCGTGTTTTCTAAAGTGGCAGAGCGGCCGATCTGTGCTATAATACAATCGAGATAGAATGATGTTCCGCGGGACGATAAGCTTGGCCCGGAAACAGGAAGTGGGCAGGCGAAACGAATCGCCTGCCCGCTTTGCTTTAAAAGGAGGCTCCCCATGCAAAAAAGCAGAAGACGGCAGATCATACTGGCCCCCATCCTGATTATCATTCTTTTGACCGGCTGCAGCGCGGGCAATCAGCCTGCGACTGTCCCGGCAGGATCGACGCCTGCGGCCGCGGCAGATACGCAGACGGATCCCGGCGGCCCGACGGTGCCGGATCGTGCCGAAAGCAGCGCACAGCTGCCGCCGGAGACCACCGTGCCGGATCCTGCGGAGACCACCGCCTGGATCCCGCCGGAATCTTCCGAGGTTCCGCCGGCATCTTCCGAAGTCCCGGAGACGAGCGCGCCGCCCGTCACGGAGACGCCGCTGGGAGAAGACGTGATCGAGAACCCGGACGGCAGCCGGCTGATCCGCCGCTACGATCCCGACGGCCGCCTGGTGGAGGAGATCCGGACCGCTGCGGACGGAACGCAGCTTTCCGTTAAAAAATTTGTCTATTATCCCGGCGGGAGCACCGTCAAGTGGGCTTTTGAGGAGACCCGCAAAGCGGACGGCTCTTTCCTCTCGTCCTCCGAGACCGGCTACTATGAAAACGGACAGATCAAAAGCCGGGAAGAGCAGGCGGCCGACGGCACGTCCGATCTGACGCAGTACGACGAGAACGGACGGGAAACGCTGCAGGAAAAGAGAAACAAGGACGGCGTTCGGATCTCTTCCGTCACGCACACGTATTATGCGGACGGGACCTGCGCTTCCCGCATTACGGAAAAGCGGAACGATCAGAGCGGCATCAAGGGGCGCACTAGTGAAACTTTCTATGAGGACGGCGTTTTATCTTCCGTGGAAAAGATCCTTTCCGACGGACGCCGGCAGCGGACGCAGTACAATGAAAAAGGTATCCGGACACTCTTTGAGGAATATGACGAAAGCGGCACGCTTCGCGTGCGAGACAGCTGGGAGTTTTATGAGAACGGGAAAGTCTACCGCACCGTGGAAGAGGCCTGGAAGCAGGACGGAAGCGTAAAGAGCCGCGTCGATACAAGATACAGCACCTATGATGCACTCTTTGACCGCCGCACGATCTCGGAGGATCAGCCGGACCGGGAACTCTATGAATCCTTTGACGACAGCAACCGCCTGCTGTACAAGGAGATCACAAAGCTGGACGGTACCTTTATCCGCTCCTTCGAGACCGTTTATTATTTCCGTTCCAACCAGGTCGAGACGGAAGAGGAGATCTGGATGGAAGGCGATGCCAGACGGAGCGTCAAGCGCACCTATGACTCGGACGGCACGCTGAGACAGGACTTCGAGCAGTTTGCGGACGGTTCCACGCTGACGCAGAACTGGATGCCATGGGGCGATCCGGATTCCCGGATCTGGCGGGATGCCGACGGCTTTATCACGGAGGAGCAGACTTACATTTACTATTTTGCAAGCGAAAACCTCTATTACACGGAGGACCGCCTCTGGATGGAAGACGAGCAGGGCTATGAGCTCACCCACTTCGAATTTGCCGAAAGCGGCGAACTGATTTTTGAAGGTGTTCGGTACGCAGACGGCAGCGGAGATTACACGTGGAAAGATCTTCAGGGACGTGTCACTGCGACGGAAAAGTACTATGCGAACGGAGTGCAGGAGAGCGGTTCGACGTACGAGTTTTATGAGAACAGCGACATCTGCTCCCACGAGATCGATACGGAGTGGGATGAAAACGGCAATCTGACCTACTATGGCGAAGCCGAATACTTTACGGACGGCAGTCTGAAGAAATCGTACTACCTTTACAAGGACAGAGAAGCCTGCTGGGAATACAACTTCGCGGGAAGCCTGATCCACTATACCTGCAAAGAGTACGGCACTCTGATCTGTCAGGAGGACTATATCTACAATTCGGACAATGTGCTGCTGAAGGAAGATTTCCAGGCCTGGAACCCCGACGGAAGCCGGGATTTCCGTGAAACGAACGAGTACTATCTGAACGGGAACAAATCTTCGCATATCTATATCTATTCCGACGGATCCGCAGAGCAGCGGGAATATGACGAATCCGGCCGCTGGACGCTGGTCCGGGAAGTTCGTGCTTCCGGTATCGTCGAATCCATCCGGGACAGAGATCCCGACAACGGCCGGGAACGTTTGAGAGAATACTACGCCGACGGATTCCTGAAGCGCGATACCGAGTGGGTGAGCAATGTCCTGCGCAGCCACATCACGTATTATGAAAACCATGCCCTTCACTGGAAAGAAACGGCAAATGCGGACGGGACCGGACAGAAAAAGGAATATGCCGAGACCGGAAAGCTGGTATGGGAGGAGATCCGGACGAAGGACTGGTATCTGGAATGCAGCTATACGGACGGCCGAAAGACATTCCAACGCTATACCGAGCCGGGCGGCAAGTTCATCTCACAGACGAAATGGACGTATTATACGCAGAACGGTGAAAAGATGATCCGGATCGATACGACGCACAGCGACGGCTCGACGGAAAGCCAGACCGTGAAGGATAACGGTACGACCGGCTATCCGACGGAACCGTAGGCGGACCGTTTCTGTCAGGAGAAGATACGTGTCTGAAAGGAGTTCATCATGAAAACGAATAAGATCTTTGCGGCAGGGATCCTCAGCTTGATGCTGGCAGCGGCACTTATGCTTTCCGCCTGCGGAGCGGATCCGAAGGAAAGTGCGCAGGAAACACATACCTCCGACGGAATTTATTATCCCACTTCGTCTTCGGAGCAGGAAAAGACCGCTGCCGATCCCGGGGAAACGACGGCAGCCGGCGCGGAATCGTCTGCTGCCGTAACGGAATCGGCGGCTCCTGCCACGGCAGCACCGACAGAGCCGGCGACGGAGCCGACCCCGGACGTGCCTCCTGTCACGCAGCCGGACGTTCCGCCGACCACGGAGGTCCCGCCGGAAACGAAGCCGGCGGATCAGATCATCCGCTACGACGACGGCTCGCAGATCGTGCGCCGTTTTGACGAAGCAGGCCGGCAGATCGAAGAGAGCTTCTACTATGCGGACGGCCAGCTGAACTATAGCGACCGGAAGGAATTCTATCCGGACGGCAGCGTCAAGCGCGAATCCTACGAGGAACGCTTCCGGGACGGCAGCGGCAAAATTCAGGAATGGGAGTTCTTTGAGAACGGCGACACAAAAACGGCCCGGTATCAGGAAGTGGACGGATCGGCTGCCGTTTACGAATATGACGAAGCCGGTCACCTGATCGCCGAAGATACCTACTATCCGAACGGGCAGCAGGAAAGACAGAAACACTGGGCTTATTCCGCAGACGGGGAGTATCTGGAAAGACATTTCCGCACCTGGGCGGAAGACGGCCGGCTGACCTATCGGGATGACACGACTTTCCACGCGAACGGTACAGCGAAGACGTCGGATATCACCTATGAGAACGGAACGCGCCAGGTACAGGAATTCCGCGACGACGGTCAGGTCCTTCTGGAGGAGGAATACCGGGCGGGTGGACAGAAGAGTCATCAGGCAAACAAGACATATGACGAGAACGGAGCCTGCCTCGAATCCCGCTATGAAGAGTGGCAGGAGGACGGAAGCTTAAACCGCAGCTGGGACATCACCTACCGGCCGGACGGCACTAAAAAGACGGCGCGGGAGATCTACAGCTGGCAGCGGGATACCGAGTGCTATTCCGAGTTTGATGAGCAGGAGCGGGAAGTACTGTATGAAGAAAAAGCGCTGGACGGCTCCTCTTTCTACCGCAGCGAGCGGGAATACTTCCCGGATTCCGAGCAGTACTCCAAACGGACCGTGACCGAACAGACGGAAAGCGGAACGACTAAGAGGATCGAGCTGTTCTGGGAGAACGGCACGGTTCGGGAGTCGACGCAGATCAGTGCGGACGGTTCGAGCCACGCAGCCTGGTATAACGAAGAGGGGTATGACATCCGCCTGGAAATCCATGATGCGACCGGCTTCCTGACCCGCCTGGAGGAGACCGAGTACTTTGAAAACAGTACGACGACCCGCCGGGCCTACTGGAAAAACTGGGAAGAGGACTTAAACGAGTATTCCTGGTCGGAAGAGATCTACGATGAGAACCGGGTGAGACGACAGGCTTCCGGCTCGAATTATAACGGAAGCACCTATTATTGCGAATACAGCGAACACGGCGACGTGACCGTGATGGACTGCCGTTATCCGAACGGTCAGCCGGAAAGCTACAGTGAGTACCGGTATGATGACGAGACCGGCCAGAGGATCTTCGAGGGCGAGCGCTACTGGGACGAAGACGGCAGCAACGAGCGCTATTACGAGGACAGCTACTATCCGGACGGCACGCGCAAGGAATCCCGCCGGCAGGAAGACGACAAGGAAACTGTTGAGACTTACAATAAGCAAGGATATACGGTGCTGAGGGAGGAATATACGAAGGACGCCTTGACGGCCCGCGTGGAATACGTCTATGCGGCGGACGGAACCACTCGTACGGAGTATCACAGGAAGGCTTTTGCGGAGGACGGATCGCTCTTCACCTGGGCAGATGAGTATTACTACGCCGACGGATCGCTTCGGAAAAAATCTTACGGCTCGGTGGAAGGCTGGGAACAGACCTACGAGTATCGGGAAGACGGCACCTTAAAGCTGGAGATCGACGTCAATATGGAAGGGATCAAGACGTATGAATACGTCCTGTCCGACGACGGCAGCTACACGATCCGCGAATGGCACGACAACGGCCAGCCGGCCGTTTACCGGTCTGTCGATGCCGGCGGGAGTCATTCCATCTATGAGGAGTATCTGGACAACGGGATCCTGTACATCCGCAACGAGGACGGTCCGGACGGCTTCATCCATTACCGGACTTACGATGCGGGGACCGGCCAGCTTCGTTTCGAATCGCTGGTGAAAGACGGGATCTATCACGACCGCTATTATGTAGAAGGCCGTCTGATCGTGGACCGCCGTTATCACGCGCTGGAGGGAGGCGGTTACGATACCTATCTCGGCAATACCGTCTGGGAGTACTTTACGGACGGCGGCGTGAAGAAGATCCGCATTTCGGAGAGCGATGCCTCCGGCACCACGATCAGCCAGAAAGTCGTGGACGACGACGGAAAGATCGGATATCCGGAAGATTGATTCATCAATAAAAGAGCGGGAGCCTTACGGCTTCCACTCGGTAAAGGTATACGTGAGTCCGTTCTCTTCCTGGGGAGCGGACTTTTTTGTAAGGTGCCAGCCGGCTTCTTCCAGGTCCGGGAAGAAGACGCTCGGCTGGATGGGCGGCGCTTGTTCGACCTGCGTGACCAGCGCGCTTTCGCAGTAGGGCAGGAGCTTTTGGTAGATCTCGCCGCCGCCGATCACAAAGGCATCCTTCTCGTCCAGCGCTTCCAGGAGCGAGAGCAGCTCGCCCACGCTGTGGCAGACGTACGCGCCCGGGACTTTGAGCTTCCTGTCCCGGCTTAAGATGATGTTTCGCCGCTTCGGCAATACCCGCCCGCCAGGCAGGGACTCTAAGGTCTTGCGGCCCATGATCACCGTGTGGCCCTTCGTCTGCTCGCGGAAATATTTTAAGTCGCCGGGGATCGAGTAAAGCATGCCCTTACCGTCGCCGATGCCCCAGTCCGGCGCGGCCGCCACGATCGCCCGCATCAGATGGCCACCGGGATCGGGAAGGGGAACTTGTGGAAATCGTAATTCTCCACGTGCAGGCTTTCGGGTCTGAAATCGTAGAAATCCTTCACGTCCGGATCCAGCCAGACCTTCGGCGCGGGCAGCGGTTCCTGCTCCAGGAGGTACTTGACGCCTTCCACGTGGCGGTCGTAGATGTGCGCGTCCGCGATCACGTGCATCAGCGTACCGGCCTTCAGGCCCGAGACCTGCGCCATCATCATGAGCAGCAGCGAGTACTGGCACACGTTCCAGCTGTTGGCGGTCAGCATGTCGTTCGAGCGCTGGTTCAGGATGCCGTTTAAGGTGTCGCCGGAGACGTTGAAGGTCATGGAGTACGCGCAGGGGTAAAGCGCCATCTCGGAAAGATCGTGATGGTTGTACAGGTTCGTCATGATGCGCCGGCTGTTCGGGTTGTGCTTTAAGTCGTAGAGCACGCGGTCCACCTGATCGAACCAGCCTTCCGCGTATTTGTGCTTCACGCTCAGCTGATAGCCGTAGGCCTTGCCGATGGTGCCTTCCGCGTCCGCCCAGGCGTCCCAGATGTGCGAGCCCAGCTCGCTTACTTTATTGGATTTCTTCTGCCAGATCCATAAAAGCTCGTTGTACGCGTTCTTGTAGGCGGTCCGGCGGATGGTCAGCATGGGGAATTCCTTCTGCAGATCATAGCGGTTCACGATGCCGAAGCATTTGACGGTGTGCGCGGGCGTGCCGTCCTCCCAGTGCGGGCGCACGGTATAGTCCGTGTCCCAGACGCCCTCGTTTAAGATCTGTCTGCAGTTTGTGATAAATACCTGATCAGCGTAGCTCATATTTGTCTCCTTAAAATCTTGCTATAGTACGGAGCCCGGTCTCGTGCGGAGGGGCTCATTTATTCCCAATTCAATTTTAGCGTTTTTTTCTGCGAAGCGCAATCGCTTAAGTAAAGATTGATTAAAGTTTGATACGGGATCCCCGTACCCTCGGCCTGATCCTTGAAATAGGAGATCGTATCTACGTCGATGTTGATGGTGATCTGCTTTTTCAGGTGCCTGGCATACGGATTTTTTCTCGGATTTAAGCTTTTGATGTCGTACTCGTCTCTCATCATGATTCCCCCTGGTTTTCGTTGTAAACCTCTTGCTCTCTGAGAGTTGCCTTCCTTGCTGAAATAATACGGATTTTGCTTCTTCGAAAGAGATGCCGTTTTTTCTCTTGTTGAGAGTGTTTTTTGCTTCATCCCACTCAAACGATATTGTAATCATACATATATTGTAATTATATTTTAGGGATTGTCAAGTGGATTTTCAAGGGATGTTTCTTCTTATCTATTTGATTGATAAGAATTGATTGAAACTGCATTGAAACTTTTTCCTTCCATTGTCACGTTTTGCAGAGAACAAACGCTTTTTTATCGGATCGGGAAGGATCCGTGGAAAAGAAGGGATAGGTGCTTATGAGGTACGAAATTAAAAAATGGCGCAGCAGGACCGTTCTTTCCCTGCTTGTCATACTGCTTGCTTTCTGCGTCTGGTTCTTTTTTATCATGGAAGAGGTGAGTCCGGGCAAAGACCCGGATCCGCAAAGCAGGGAACAGGAAGCGGAGGACGAAGCAAACAATGGGCAGACGTTTTACGGGAGTGCACAAACGTATGAAAAGCTGGCAGAAAAATTCGGAATTAATGATATCCTGATCCTGCCGGATAAGGATAAGATCAGCTTTGTTTCCGGCCTGCTTTACGAATACGCGGAAAGAGGAAACAAGATTATCCGATATGATATCATCAGCGATTCCGGGACGATGCCCCAGCTTTATATCAATGTGACATCTCTGGATAATATAACGCACAGCGGCGTCACATCAGAAACACTGACTTACAGGGAAGTTGTGGTTTCACGCTGGGGACCGGGGTATACCATGCGCATCGACGGTGTCACGTATGATATAATGTCTCAGGACACGGAAAAGGCACTGGAAATTGTGAAAAATATTATTGATCTTGCGATGGACCGTTGAGCAGGACAAAGGAGAAGGATCCGCTCATGAAGCTATTGACGGCAAAAGAACAGACACTGTTGCAGCAGTTATATGAAACCTACCGGGAACGGCTGGTGAACTATGCGGATGTGATGCTTCACAATCGTGCCGACGCAGAAGATGTGGTGCAGGACTGCTTCCTTTATGTGCTGGAGCGGCCCGGGAGCCTGAAGGGAGTGGACAGTCCGGAAACGTATCACTATCTTTCGGTGATCACGAAGCATAAAGCGCTGGATCTCATACGGAAGAAAAACCGCCTGGCGGCAGAGGAGGAAGCCGCGGAGGAAAGCTACGAAATGGAAGCCGCAGAGAGTTTGTCTCCGGCCTTGAATGCGATGGCGCCGCGGGCCCGGGAGATGTTGCTTCTGCGCTATGCGGATGAGATCAGTGTACGGGAGATTGCCAGGATGTACGGGATGCAGGAGGCAGCGGTGCGGCAGGCGCTGCACCGGGCAAAAAAAGAGCTGAAAGCCAGATTGGCCGAGGAGGATGAAGATGACAAATAAAGAGATGAAGCGTGCCCTTTATGACCTGCGTGATAAAGAACTGGCCGAGATCGACAGAATATCCGCACAGCGGCTGTCATCGGAGACGGGAGAGCAGGATGTGGGGCTGAAACCGCTGCCTGCAAAGGAAGCCGCGGAAGTCATCCCGCAGCACCGGCGGAGCCGGGGACTTCGTTTCAGGCGAAGCGGTATCATAGCGGCAATGATCGCTCTTTTGCTGCTGATCGCCGGGATCACGCTGGGACCGAGAGCCTATGCGCAGGTCCAGGCATGGATCAAGGGGAAGGCGGCAGGGCCGGACGGCGTGCTCCTGAATGTGGTTTCTGTTGCCGGCGGGAAAGAGCCAGGGGCAGCGGTGATCTTCCGGCTGGAATGGATCCCGGAGCGTTTTGACTTAAGGGAGGGCTCCGTAGTTTCCGGCAGTTCGGCCAGCTTCAGTTATACGGAAAGGATCCCGTGGGAGGAGTATATTGCTCTGCCGAACGTCCATGTTTCCGGATGGTACGGAGAAACACCTGCCTACGAGGAAATCACAAAGACGCTGTACATCGCTTTTGCTCCGGGATCGATCAATATGTATTTCCTGCCGGATGAAATGACAGCCAGGCAGGGCGATATCACGGTCGGCGACTGGCAGGTAAGCTATTTCCTTTATGATCTGCCGCAGAGTGCTTTTGACTGTGCGGGGCTGAACGAGAAGGAAGGTGTCGCCATGCGCATGAGCGGCGATATTACCGTAGAGGAAGCCATAAAGATTATCGAAAATATCCGGCCGGAATGAGGCGGCGGAGCGGAAAACATGACTACCGAACTGTTCAGCCTTGTTTTTTTAAGGGGGGGGTGTATAATGATAATAGCTTACTGTATACAATGGGATAAAATGACCGGCTCTCATTGACCGTGAAAGGAAGAAAGATTTATGCTGCGTGTCGAACATCTGTCCAAACGCTTCGGAAAGACGCTGGCCTTAAGCGATGTGAGCCTGCACTTAGAAGGCGGGACATACGGCCTGCTGGGACCGAACGGTTCCGGTAAAACTACCCTGTTTCGCTGTATTACGGGGGGCTTAAACCCGAACAGCGGCAGCATTGAAAAGCCGGAAACGGTGGGATATCTCCCGCAGCACTTCAGCGCATTTAAGCAGCTCAGCTGCTATGAGATGCTGGAATACTATGCGGCGCTTCGGAAAATTCCGAAACCGAGGCAGCGAGAAACCATAGAGGAGGCTCTGACGGAAGTAAACCTGCAGGAGAAGCTGCGTGCGCGCTGCGGAAGTCTTTCCGGCGGAATGCTGCGCCGCCTGGGGATCGCGCAGGCACTTTTGGGGGATCCGCCCGTGATTCTGTTCGACGAACCGACGGCCGGTCTGGATCCGGAAGAGCGGATGCGCTTTAAGCTGTTGGTCGGCAAGCTGAAAAGAAAAGGCGTCATCAGCGTGATTTCGACTCATATCGTTGAAGATGTGGAGGCGGTCTGTGACAGGATCATTGTGCTGCATAAGGGGAAGCTTCTGCGGGAAGGGACTGCTGCGGAAATCGTCAGCCTTGCCAAAGGCCGGGTCTATTTCCTCCCACTGGAAGAACGTGAACGGCTTAGGCAGCCTTTCGAAGCCGTGCGGATCAGTGTGAAGGACGGGAAGGAACAGCTGCACGTGATTTCCTCCCTGCCGCAGGAGGCCGCATCGGCGGAACCGAGTCTGGAGGATGGATACCTTTGCTGTATCCATGAAATGCTATGATGGCGCGTCTAAAGATGATCCGTCTGGATTTTAAAAGGTCGCCGCTTGTTTTTTTGCCGTTTCCGCTGCTTGTCGTCCTGATCGCCTGGGACAGCGTCTACAGTGAGCTGCCGGCCCAGGAACAAGTCTGGCGCTATGGCATGATGCTCTGCGAGTACCTGCCGATTTTTCTTTTGCTGTGGCCCATGCTGCATTTAAACAGCTGGATCGGGGGAGATTCGGCGGAGAGTCTTCGGGCAGCGAGCGGGGGACGTTTTGCCTGCGGACCGAGCCTTTTTCTGATCTGGTGCCTGCAGTTTCTGGCGCTTGTGCCGGCGCTTGTGCTCGGCTGGGCGAACGGCCTGGATTTTCTCTGGGCAAGCCTGTATGTGATGCTTCTTTGGATGCTGCTGCTTGGCATTTTGTATGCACTTGCCGTGTGTTTTCAGTCCGTTGCCCTGCCGATGCTGCTTTTGCTGTTTTATTTCCTCTTTGGGAGTTTTCCGGGATGGCAAAGTGAGATGGATCCGGAGCAGGCTCACTTTTTGAACAAGCTGTTTTTGTTTGACTCCGGCAGCATCAGCTTTCCCGGACGGGAAGGCGGCTGTACGGAAACCTTTCTGGCGGTCTTGAATGCCGGCATCCCGTATTTCCTGGCCGGCGCGGCGCTGATCCTTCTTTTCGCCTTCCTGGAAAAGAAGCGGACTTTATGCCGGAGCGCTGAAGGGAGGAAGGCATGAGGCAAAGTCTGAAAACGGTAGGGAAAATATGGATCCGCCGGCCGGTGCTGCTTGTGCCGACGCTTGTTTTCCTTATTTGGGGGGCGGTATATTCTTTCTCATTAAGTTCATTTGGAGACAGTGTTTATGTGCCGCTCTATAATTTGTCTACCTGGCTGGAACGTTGTCTGAAGGGCAGCGTATGGGTGTATCCCGCAATGGCTTTTCTAAGTTGTGAGTTGTGTTCACAGTTTCTGATCGGCGATGAGACGGAAGCTTTTGGCAGCATCAAAGGGGCCCGGCTGAAAAACAGTTTTTCCGTGTTCCTGCTGCTGGCTGCTGTTCTTTTCCTGTTCGGCGTTTTTCAGATCGGCAGCCAGTGGATTCTGGCGGCTGCGGAAAACGCGCCGGCGGCGTATTACGGACATGTGAGTAAGGCGGTTTTGCTGTACACATGGCTGCCGGGGATCTTCGGCGCCGTGAGCGGCATTGTCTTTTCAGGGCTCGGGCGGGATCTGGCATTAGCGCTGATTGCCGGCCTTTCGCTTCTGTTCAGCCCCATTTCAGCCCAAATGTTTTCGAACAGCCTGATCGGATTTAAAACGGATATCCCGGCATGGTTGGCGATCAGTCTGTATCGCTTTCATTGGGCAGGAGACCCGCTCTACGGCGTCGGCGTCGAAACCGTGCATTTCTGCCGGATCATCTTCTGGATCACGCTTTTTGCGGCTCTGTATTTCGTCCGGAAGGAGCAGCGGATCAGACAAGACGGGAGGCTGGCACTCCTGGCGGCGATCTGTCTGACCGTTTTTTTCGGCTTTCGCTTTGAGCAGCGGCGTCAGATGGATTCCTTTGTGGATATGGACCCGCTTCACGGCCTGACCAATTCCGACCAGATGTATTATATGGATCAAGAGGGGGCGGAAGAGGCGGCCGGTTTTTCTCTTGCCGCAGTAGATCTGGAGCTGGAAATCCGGGACCGCCTGGAAGCGGAAGCAACGCTTCGCTTAAAAACCGACTCTTACGGCCTGCCGTCCTATGCCTTTACCCTGTATCACGGTCTGATCGTTAAAGCGGTGCAGGATGCCGAGGGGAGAAACGTTCCCTATAACCGGGAAGCAGATCGGCTGATTCTTGAGCCGGAAAGCCCAACGGAGAGCTTCCGGATCAGCTATGCCGGACGCTTGGCCCAGTATTATACCAACCGGCAGGGAATCGCGCTGCCGGGTTATGCCGCGTACTGGCCTATGCCCGGCCTTTACCGCCTGTTTGACGACAAGCTGAATTCCGTGCAGCCTGTCACCGGCCTGACTCCGGTGGATTTTCATGTCTGGCTGGACAGCCCCTTAAGGGTGGTCTGCAGTCTGCCGCAGACCGGAAAGGGAACCTATGCCGGCACCGCGGAAACGGTGACGATCTACGGCGGTTTTTTCTGCGAAGAAGAACAGGACGGAGTGACGGTCTATTCACCGGCGCTCGGAAAGAATTCCTTCCGGTTTAACGGAGAGGAAACAGAGGCCGCCTGGCGGGAGCTGGCCGAAAAACTGGGGGCTGAGGACCTGCCGGGTCCTTCCTCCTTTAGCGCCATTTTCCTGCTGCCGCGCCTTGTGGCGAGCGGACGCCTGGAAAAAATAGTGTTTGCCGGCAACTGTCTGCTGCAGCAAAGCTCTCCGGAGAATCCGGCGGATGCCAAAGCGCTGGCCGCCGGATATGCCATGGCACAGACCCGGCCGGATCAGGCAAGTATGCCCGTCTATAACTATTTGTCGCGGTATTTGAGCGGATTTCATTCCGAAAGCGCCATGAATATAAAGCGTGAGCAGCTGGAGGTCCTTGTCCGTCATGATCGGGGCGAGGCATTAAGCCAAGCGGAGAAAAAGCAGCTGGTGAAGGCACAGGAGCTGTTTACGCTGCTGCTCAATTACCGTATGGATGAATGGGGAGAGGAAAAACTTCTGCCGATCCTGTATGCGTATCTGCGGGAAGAAAACAAAACGGTGCATCCGGTGGATCTGCTGTTTCCGGAGCAGGAATCATAAACTGTGGGGAAAGATGTTTTCTCTTCTTTGCCGAAAAGGGTCCTGACGGCCCTTTTTTCTTGCGCTTTTTCCGGCAAGATGGTATGATAAAATACTGAAAAATGACAGAGCCGGCCGACGCTTGGGTGCGGAAAAAGATCTGCATCGCGGCACGGGACAGAAGAAGTGAAAATGAATCAGGAGTATCACACTGCTGCAAAAAGGAGGATTCGCTGTGAAAAGGCTTGCTGTTATTCTGTTAGCAATCATTGCCTTGTGTTGTGCCGGCGTGTTCGCTCAAAAGTCGATGACAAAGGAAGAGAGTTATCGGGAATACATCTATCCTGTACGGCCGGGCACGGAAGAGTGGGGAAAACTGATCAGTCACGGAGACATGATTGATATATGCCAATTACCGGAAGAGTACTTGACAGAATCAAGAACGATTGACCTGCTTGCAACTGTTCTTCACTATCCTTTGCTAGGAGATACGTTTGCCTGGGATTCAGATGAGATGGGGTTTGAAATGCTTTTGCGGCAGTTCAATGGTCTGTCAGAACTGATGACACGCGAGGACCTGGAGGAGACTTTATATAGTATAGACATAGATCGAATAGAATTTGCGTTAAAATATGAGTATCCCATAGCAGAACGATTTTTGCATCTTCTTAAAAAGATGATAAGACCCAAAACAGAAACTCCGGATTCGATCAAGGCAACTTCGATAACGGACATGTGGAAGTATCTGTAGGAAAACGAAAAATACTGAGTCAAGGTTTCTTGAAGCTGTTCCCAAAAGAGACTCTTTACCCCGGAAATAGAACGATGCAGCAGACATGAAAGGCGATACAGCTCCCGCCTTTTTTCTTGCCTTTTTTTCGGGGAGATGCTATCATTACAAACTGGAAACAAGCCGAATCCGGCTTACAAAGGATCGCCCGGTAATTGAATCACGAAGAAATGAGCCCCGCCGGGCAGAAGGAGACGAAATGAATCAGGACTTGAACCGTCTGATCGATCAGTTTATTGAGGAAAACAAGGAAAACATTCTCTGGGATATCACCCGTCTGGTGGGCGTGCCCAGTGTGGAAGAAAAGGCCGAACCGGACGCGCCGTTCGGACCGGGACCGCGCAAGGCGCTGGACATGGCGGAGACCATCGCGCGGGAGCTGGGGCTGGAAACGGTGGACCTGGACCACAAGGCGGGCTACGCTGTGGTTCCCGGCGAGCGGGACGAGTATCTGGCGACCATCTGCCACGTGGACGTGGTGCCCGTGGGCGAAGGCTGGACCGGCGATCCCTGGACTGTACAGGTAAAAGGCGACTATCTGATCGGCCGCGGCGTCATGGACGATAAGGGCCCCGCTGTGGTGACCCTGTATCTGTTAAAGTTCTTAAAAGAGCATGGCGGGCAGCTGCGCTACCCGGTGCGGGCGATCCTCGGCGCGAACGAGGAGACCGGCATGCAGGACGTGGATCACTATCTGGCCGTGGAGAAGGCCCCGCTGTTCTGTTTCAGTCCGGATGCGGACTTCCCGCTCATCAACGGCGAGAAAGGCATCGTGCACGGACGCATCCGTTCCACGGCAAAGATGAAAAAGATCGTGGAGATCAAGGGCGGCGTGGCATACAACGCGGTGCCGTCCAAGGCCGAAGCCTGGGTACAGGTGGGGCACGCGGAGCCGGCGGAGGATATCGAAGTGGAAGAGGCCCGGCCGGGCGTGTGGCATATCACGGCGCACGGGATCGGCGGCCACGCGAGCATGCCGCAGGGCACGAAGAGCGCCATCGGCGTGCTGGAGCACTATCTGCTGGATCATGAGATGGTTTCCGAGGAGGAAGCCGCGTTCCTGCGCTTTGCGGTGAAGATCCCGGATGCGCCGGACGGGTCCCTCGTGGGCTGCGCGGCGGACGACGGCCTGTTTACGCCCTTAACGCTGGTGAGCGGCCGGATCTATTCGGAGGATGACCGGATGGTCCAGACGCTGGACTTCCGCTTCCCGACGAATACCAGTGCTGAAAAGCTGAAGGCGGCGCTGGAGGAGGCGGCCGGCGATCTGGCTGAAATCGAGATGGATCATGCGGCGAAGCCTTTCTTCAAGCATCCGACTTCGAAGGAATTAAAGGCCTGCATGGAAGCCTACCGCGAGGTCACCGGCGAAAAGCAGGCGCAGCCTTTCACGATCGGCGGCGGCACGTATGCGAGACATTTCCCGAATGCGGTCGGCTTCGGGCCGGAGCACCCGGAACGGAACTATCCGGACTTTGTGGGAAAGATCCACGGCGCGGACGAAGGCGCGTCCTTCCCGGATCTTCTGGAAGCACTCAAGGTTTACATCGTCGCGCTGCTGAAGCTGGAAGAAATTGAGTTTTAATACGAGGAGTGCGCAGACCGCCCTCACCCGGCGCTTTGCGCCACCCTCCCCCGCGTCCGGGGGAGGGCAGGAAGAAAGGATTTTTATGATTACTATTACTTACAACGACGGAAAGACCATCGACGTCCCGGTCGGCGTCAGCTACAAATCCGTAGCGGACCGTATCCAGGCTGACTTTGATCATCAGATCGTGCTGGTCAAATCCGAAAACAAATTGAAGGAACTGAACAAGATCTGCAAGGGTTCCGAGACCGTGGAATTCATCACCACCGGAAAACGTGACGGCATGCTGACCTATGAACGCAGTTCGCTGATGCTGCTCTGCAAGGCGATAAGTGATGTAGCCGGCAAGGATGTCGAGAAAGCTGTCGTCATGTTCTCGGTTATAAACGGGTATTACGTGGAACTTCGGGGAAATGTTTCCCCGGATGAAGACTTCGCGCAGAAGGTCAAGATCCGCATGCAGGAACTGGTCGAGGAGGACCTTCCTTTAAAGAAGAGCAACGTCTCAATCGACGTCGCCCGCGCCTATTTCCGCGAAAAGGGCATGCCGAACCGCGACAAGCTGTTCCGCTACCGCCGGCACAGCGGCGTGAATGTCTATGCGATCGAGGACTACGTGGATTATTACTACGGCTTCATGGTGCCCTCGACCGGGTATATCAAGTATTTTGATCTGGTGCCCTACGAATCCGGACTGGCGCTGCTTTTGCCTACGCAGGTGCAGCCGGAGCTGGTCATGCCGCTGGAGCCGCAGAACAAGATCTTCAAGACCATGCAGACCACGACGCTCTGGGCGGAGACCATGGGCATCGGGACGGTCGGCGAGATCAACGACAAGATCTCCCGCGGCCAGGCGACCGAGATGATCCTGATGGCGGAAGCAAGGCAGGAGATGGATATCGCGAAGATCGCGGCGCAGATCGCATCCAGGCCGTCGGTCAAATGCGTCATGATTGCGGGTCCGTCCTCTTCCGGCAAGACGAGCTTTTCGCACCGTCTGTCCGTACAGCTGCGCGGCCAGGGCTTAAATCCGCACCCGATCGAAGTGGACAATTACTTCGTGGACCGCGAGTTCACGCCGCGCGACGAGAACGGCGAGTACGATTTCGAATCCATCGAGGGCGTTGATATCGAGGGCTTCAACCGCGACATGGTAGCGCTCCTGAACGGTGAATGCGTGAAAATGCCGACCTTCAATTTCAAGACCGGCTACCGCGAATACCGCGGCAACACGCTGCAGCTGGGCGAGGGCGATATCCTGGTCATCGAGGGCATTCACTGCCTGAACGACCGCCTGAGCGCGAAGATCCCGCCGGAAAACAAGTTCCGCATCTACATCAGCGCACTGACGACCACGAATATCGATGAGCACAACCGCATCCCGACTTCGGACGGCCGGCTGATCCGCCGCATGATCCGCGACGCGCGGACCCGCGGCTACGGCGCGCAGGACACGCTGGCGCGCTGGGGGTCGGTGCGGCGCGGCGAGAAGAAGAACATCATCCCGTTCCAGGAGAGCGCGGACGTGGTCTTCAATTCCTCGCTGGTGTATGAGTTCTCCGTGCTGAAGTCCTATGCGGAGCAGCTTTTGTTCGGCATCCCGGAGGATGCGCCGGAGTATCCGGAGGCGCACCGCCTGCTGCGTTTCTTAAGCTACTTCCTGGCCCTGGACTCTACCCTCGTCCCGCAGAACTCCCTGCTCAAAGAGTTTATCGGCGGCAGCGTATTTGCTGTATAAAGCCGAAGCGCGTCCCGTGTCATCCTGAGCGGAGTCTGCCGCAGGCAGACGGAGTCGAAGGATCCTGCGCCTGAAAGGTTTCATAGAGATTTTGATGGCAGTGACTAAAGGAACCCCAACATGAAAATTAAGATTTCAGCGATTTTTCTGCTTGCAGCTTATCTGCTGGTGGTATGCACTGGATGTTCGGGAGAGTTGACAGAAAGTGGTTTATCGTCCCCGGGGATATCCTCAACGCCAGCTATTGCTGAACCATCCCTGACGCCGACTGTGCAATCCATGCTTTCTGACAAGGAAAGCAGTACGGCTGCTCCTGCAGAAACAATTGCGAATGGGATGATTCCGGCTCTGGATATAGCAGAAAAGCCTCGATTATCCGAGCTTTCCGGGGAAGATCTGATTGCAATATTGACCGAATATGGCTGTGATTTTCCCAGTGGAACGGGAGAAAACACGGATCCCGCTGATCATGCAGCATTGGTGGAAGAGCTTCTTCGGGAAGTGCGTGAGATAGAAGCGGATCCATATGGCTGGTGGGCCTTCAATATCAGTTATCCCGCCAAAAAGCTGTTTATGGAACAGGAACGCCGTGCTGTCTGTTCATATTATGGATGGCCTCTGATCCGTCTTGTTCTGGAGGGGACGGGCAACAAGAAAACGAATCTTGCGGAGTTTGAGCTGTGGTCTCTTCCCGAAGCTTACTACGGAAGAAAAACCTATATGACGGAAAACGGCATCCAAATGGTTTTTTCTTCTCCCAGTGTTTTGGAGCCGGATTTTCGCCGAAAAATGACGATCGTTCTGGAGCCCGCAGAGATCATTGATATGGCGGAAGCGGCGGAAGACCCGGCAGCAAAGCGGGCAAGCGGCCCTGAAGGTGCTTTTTTCCGGGACGGAGTCTTTGTTATCTACGATTACGGCGATCATGCTTATAAGGTCTATCTTCGTGCGGAAAAATTTTCCGCCGCCGTGAAAATAGAAGCTTCGATGACGGAGGAAGAATTAGCCGATCTGATCAGTCATTGCCGCTTCTTTGAAATTGTAGAGTAAGAGGCTAACCTTGTTATTCAAGCGTTATTGCCGCAAAGAAGATTGCTTCGCAATCTTTGAACCTCGTGCTTCGTGCGAGGAGGTTTCGCGGCAAGATTCCTCGCTGTGCTCGGAATGACACATTAAGATGGCCGCCGGAGGCTTATGCTGAAGTGCTGCCGGCGGTATGCGGTCCGCCGCATGAAGAAGGAGAGATCTTATGAAATTATTAGTCATCTACACCGTAAAGGATGGTCAGAAGCAGACTTACTTTGAAGCCCTTGAAGCCAGCGGCGCACCGGACAAGGTCCGCGCCGAGGACGGCTGCCTACAGTACGAATACCGCCCGGAGGAAGGCCCGGAAAACGAGCTGCATCTCTATGAAGAGTGGGCCTCGCCGGAACATCAGAAGGTCCACATGACACAGCCGCACATGAAGGATATCATAGCGCTCAAGGACCGCTTTGTCACCGAAACCAAACTGATCCGACTGTAAAGACGGGCGGCGCCTTGGCGCCGCTCCCATGGAAAAGCGCCGCAGGCCGGACAATACTTTCGAGGCGTATTTATTCTACGCCGAGAAAGTTTTCGTCCCGGATGCGGCGCTTTTAGCATGAATAAAACGGGCAGTGCGGCGGCGTAAGATGCCGTCCGCACTTTTTTAAAAAACCCCTTGACAAGTTAGTTTCATCTAACTATAATGCAAAACGAGGTTAGTTAAAACTAACCATTGGGACGGGAAGGATCCCTTCCTACAAAGGGAGGACGCAGAGTATGCTGCCTTTGAATTTTGCGGTTTCGGACGAAGACCTGATCATCCGCCGGATCGGCGGAAAGCCGGAAGTGAAAAAACATCTGGAGAATCTCGGATTCGTGCCGGGAAGCAGTATCCGGGTATTAAACCGTGTCGCGGGCAATCTGATCGTGAAAGTAAAGGAATCACGGATCGCCATCAATGAGGAAATGGCAAATAAAATCATGGTGTAAAGCGGAAAAGGAGGGAAAAACGAATGAAAACACTGCGGGAGGTCCCGATCGGGGAGACGGCCAGGGTCAAGAAGCTCCACGGGGAAGGCGCAGTCAAGCGCCGGATCATGGACATGGGCATTACTAAAGGCATCTCGGTTTATGTACGCAAGGTGGCGCCGCTGGGCGATCCGCTGGAGCTGACTGTGCGCGGCTACGAGCTGAGTCTCCGGAAGGCCGATGCCGAAATGATCGAAGTCGAATAAAATTTTTTTTGCGCTCATGGTTAGCATATTCTAACCCAAAAGCGCTGCGCAGGCGTCCTCCTCACAAAGGAGGACAGGAAAGGAAGGATAAAATATGGAGATTCGCATCGCCCTGGCGGGCAACCCCAACAGCGGCAAGACAACCCTGTTCAATGCGCTGACCGGCTCCAACCAGTTCGTGGGAAACTGGCCCGGCGTGACCGTGGAGAAGAAAGAAGGCAGGCTGAAGAAAAACAGTGAGGTGATCCTCACCGACCTGCCCGGCATTTATTCGCTCTCCCCGTATACCCTGGAAGAAGTCGTGGCCCGAAACTACCTGATCCAGGAACGCCCGGACGCGATCCTGAACATCGTGGATGCTACGAACCTGGAGCGCAATCTGTATCTGACCACACAGCTGACCGAGCTCGGCATCCCGGTGGTCGTGGCCTTAAATATGATCGACATCGTCCGCAAGAACGGTGACAGGCTGAACGCAGCCGAGCTGTCCCGCCGCCTGGGCATCCCGGTGGCGGAGATCTCTGCCTTAAAGGGTGACGGCGTGGATAAAGTTGCGGAGGAAGCGATCAAAGCGGCAAAGGGCAAAGCCAGGGTACCTGCTCACAGCTTCAGCGGCGTCGTGGAGCATGCGCTGGCGCATATCGAAGAAGCGGTCGTGCACAGTCTGCCGGAAGAGCAGCAGCGCTGGTACGCGATCAAGCTCTTCGAGCGGGACGAAAAAGCCCGGGAACAGCTGAAAGTCTCCGCCGAGACGCTGGCGCACATCGAAAAGGATATCACAGCGGCTGAATCGGAGCTGGATGACGATGCGGAAGCCATCATCACGAACGAGCGCTACGTGGCCATCGCCGATCTGATCAAGGGGATCTACGTCAAGAAGTCGCAGGAGGCGCTCAGCGCTTCCGATAAGATCGATAAGATTGTGACCAACCGGTGGCTCGCCCTGCCGATCTTCGCGGGCGTGATGTTCCTGGTCTACGCCCTGGCCATGGGCAAGCCCATCGGCGACGGCGGCATCGCCATCGGTACTTCCTTAACCGACTGGACCAACGACGTGCTGGGCGCGGAATGGCTCATCGAGGGCTCCCGGACACTTCTGGAAGGCTGGGGGGCGGCGCCCTGGCTGGTCGGACTGATCTCTGACGGTATCATTGCCGGTGTCGGCGCCGTGCTCGGTTTTGTGCCGCAGATGCTGGTCCTCTTCCTGATGCTCTGCATCCTGGAAGACATCGGCTACATGGCGCGCATTGCCTTCATCATGGACCGGATCTTCCGCCGTTTCGGCCTCTCCGGCAAGAGCTTCATCCCCATGCTGGTCGCGACCGGCTGCGGCATTCCCGGCGTTATGGCCTCCCGCACCATCGAGAATGAGCGCGACCGCCGCATGACGATCACGACGACGACCTTCATGCCCTGCGGCGCGAAGCTGCCCATCATCGGTCTGATCGCCGGCGCTTTGTTCAATCAGAGTACCTGGGTAGCGGTTTCGGCCTACTTCATCGGTATCGCCGCGATTATAATCTCCGGCATCATGCTGAAGAAGACCAAACGCTTTGCCGGCGATCCCGCGCCTTTCGTCATGGAGCTGCCGGCCTATCACGTGCCGTCCCTGACCAACGTGCTGCGCGGCACCTGGGAGCGCGGCTGGTCCTTCATCAAGCGTGCCGGCACGGTCATCGTTTTAAGCTCCATCGTGATCTGGTTCTTGTCCGGCTTCGGTACTGTAAACGGTCAGTTTGGCATGGTCGATGAGCTGTATGAAGATGAAGAACTGGTCGACGACGCTTACATCTCAAAGGTTGCGGAGCGCATGAACATCCCCGAGGAGGAAGTGGAGCCGATGGACGATTCGATCCTGGCTCGCCTCGCGCAGCCGGTCTCCGTAGTCTTCAAGCCGCTCGGCTTTGGCGACTGGAAGCCCACCGTGGCGACCGTGACCGGTCTGGTGGCGAAGGAAGAGGTCGTCGGAACCTTCGCGGTCCTGTACAACTATGACGATCAGGACGGCGAGGAGGAGCTGGAAGAAAACGGCGACCAGATCTGGGAGAACGTGGAAGCTGACTTTGCGGACTTTTCCGGCGGTCACGGCAAACTGGCCGCATATAGCTTCATGATCTTCAATCTGCTCTGCGCGCCGTGCTTCGCGGCCATCGGGGCTATCAAGCGGGAGATGAACAGCGCGAAGTGGACTTCGTTCGCCATCTGCTATCAGTGCGGCTTTGCCTACGTGATCGCTCTGATCGTATGGCAGCTGGGACGCCTGATCGCGGGCGGCGCGAACGTGGTCGGCGTGATCGCAGCGCTCCTGGCGCTGACCTGCCTCTTGGGGCAGTTGTTCAAGCCGTATAAGGAAGCACAGAAGCTTAAAGTGAAATAAAAGGGTCAAACCTTTTTATACGCCATAGGGGAGAAGAGCAGCTGCGCTTCTCCCCGCCTTTTCGGAAATCATAGGGAGATAAGTGATATGGGAGCCTGGTTCTTGGCCAATTATGTGAACATCTTGCTGATCCTGGCCGTGGCCGGCCTGGTCACGCTGCTGATCCGCAGCCTGATCCGGGATAAAAAGGCGGGAAAAAGCGCCTGCGGCGGGAACTGCGCGGCCTGCGGGGGAGCCTGCGCCGGCTGTGCGTACGCAGCCCGCTGCCGGACGGCAAAAGCGGGGAAAAAGGAGGAGAGAGCTTGAAAGACGGGGATTTCCGTGATAAGATAGTTCCGGAAAGCTTGAGCAGCGGAGGATGCGGCTATGAATATTTATGAATCCGCGGAGGATTATCTGGAACAGATCCTGATGCTATTGGAAAACAAGGGTCATGCGCGCTCCATTGATATTGCGGCGGGCCTGAACGTTTCCAAGCCGTCCGTCAGCGTGGCCATGAAAAAGCTGCGTGAGAACGGCTATATCACCATGGGCGAGGACAATAACATTTCTCTGACGGATCAGGGCTATGCGATCGCCAGACGGATCTATGACCGCCATAAGACGCTGACTCACTTTTTCATGCAGCTGGGCGTTGACCCGGAAACGGCGCGGGCGGATGCCTGCAAAGTAGAGCATGACCTTTCGGAAGAAACCTATCAGGCCATCTGCCGGCAGATGAAATAAAAAAGGGAGAAAGAGCAGAAATTAAATAAACAGGCGGCGCTGCAGGCGGGGACTCATAAGAAAGTTCTGATTCAAAAACGATTTGGGCATCTGTCTAATAAGGATGGCAAACAAAAGCGGATTGCTGTGTAATATCCCAGCAATCCGCTTTTGTTGTCAGGAATCCACAACAAAAACTAAGACTCCTCCTTTTCTGAAAATAGGCATAATAATAGCGTCAGGGATTGCTCCTTGGCGCTATGTAAGATTTTTTCTATATTGATTATTCAACGGAAAGAGTGATGGTTACGTCTCCAAGGCTTAGCAGGTCAGACATTTCTGCTGCAGACAGCTCCACATGGCCAAGCCTCGTATAAGACCATGAGTTGGAACCATAGAATACGACGATCTGATTACCGGAGTAAAGGACGATATCTCCAGCTGAAGTTGTTGTCTGTTTGTCGCTCCGAGGTAGACTCGTTCCAAGAGGGCCGACCTGCTCGAAGCCGCCGTACATGGACATCTGTACTGTGATCGGATTCTTTCCTGCCAGTTCCGCAAGCGCGGCAGCACTCTCATTATCTTCCCAGGACACGGCGACTTCTGTCCCGTTGATCTCCATTCGCAGCTTCTTCATGCCGTCATTCTCCGCATTGGTTTCATCATCCGGGACAGTTGCCTCCGGGGTATTATCTGTGTTTGCGGGGGCTTGTGCAGTGGTCTCCCTGGTATTGTCTATCGTACTCACTGGTTCAGATTTTTCCTCTGTCATATCAGGTGTTGTAGCAACAACTGCTTCGTTATCAGTGCTCGTTTCCGGTTCAGCGGATTGTCCGGCATCAGGAGGAGTAGTGCTGCATGCAGTCATGCCAATCAGAAGCAAACAAGTGATCAGCAACGCAAACAGATGAAAGACAAGCCTTGCTTTACTGCAGCTGTTTCCCGAACGCATATGCTCTTTCCAGTCCTTTCGTGTTCTGTTCTGCTTCACCAATATCAGTCATCCCGCCGCAGAACAGGGATCCGGCAAGCTCC
>JAFZRH010000075.1 GCA_017619975.1 Lachnospiraceae bacterium
CCTCGAACCTGGGCTCGGATATCCTGCTGGAAGATATCGCGGACGACGGCGAGATCACGCAGGAAACGCGCGACGCCGTCATGGCAATCCTGAAGCGGAGCTTCCGCCCCGAGTTCTTAAACCGGGTGGATGAGATCGTATTCTACAAACCGCTGACGAAGGAAAATATCCGCGCCATCATCGACCTGATGACGGTCTCCCTGGCAAAGCGTCTGGAGGATAAGGAACTGAGCCTCAAGCTGACCGACGCGGCCAAGGACAAGATCATTGACGAGGGCTTTGACCCCGTCTACGGCGCGCGGCCGATCAAGCGCTACATCCAGGCCGAGATCGAGACCCGCATCGCCCGCGCGATCCTGGAAGATAAGTGGAAAGCCGGCGACACGGTCACCGTGGACGTTGAAGGCGGAGAGTTTGTATTGAAATAAACCGTCTCCCGGCGGGAGAATTAAAAGGGCTGTGAAATACCTATTGTGTCATTCTGAGCGACGGCGGGCTTTGCCCGCCGGAGTCGAAGAATCTTATTCTATATGGATTCGCCCTTTGGGCAAAAGATCCTTCGACTCCGCTCACTCCGTTCGCTGCGCTCAGGATGACACTGTCCGCGGTTTTTCACAGCCTTTTTTTATTCAAACAGAAGCGGCAGATCCGGATATTTCCGTTGAAAAGGCGGCCCTGTTTCGTTATAATGACTTTGCTTTGTATTAAACCGTGCATGAAATGATGAATTGAAAAAATCGGAGCAGAAGCATGAAGAAAACGATCGATTATAAGTGGGTGATCTTTGCCCTGGGCGTTCTGACGGTCTTCTCCGCGCTGGGCTTCTGCAGCAGCACGCGCAGCCTGTATCTGAAGGCGGTCACTTCGGCCCTTTCGATCCCCCGCAGTCGGTATGCCATCGGGGACAGCCTGCGCTATATCACGACAGCTGTGCTGAACATCTTTTTCGGCGCCCTGATCAAAAAGTGGGGCGAGCGGCGGATGCTGGCGAGCGGTTTTCTTTCCCTGATCGCTTTCTGCCTTTTATACTATTTCGCGACAAACGTCTGGTTCATTTATGCGGCCGGCATCTGTCTCGGCGCGGGGCTGGCCTGGAGCACGACTTCTGTTGTCGGCTATTTCGTCAGACGCTGGTTTCAGAAAAATCAGGGCACCGTCATGGGCATTATTCTGGCCAGCAACGGCATCGGCGGCGCACTGGCGGGGCAGGTCATCATGCCTATCATTCACGATGAGAGCGCCGGCGGTTTCGGCTACCGCAAAGCTTATCTGCTGACGGCGGCTGCCATCCTGACGGTCGGGATCATCGTTGTATGCTTCTTTAAAAACGCGCCGGAATCAGAGTCTTCCGAGGTGCCTGCCAAGGGAAAGAGGAAGGGACAGATCTCCTGGACGGGGATCACGCTGGAAGAAGCCGCGAAGACGCCGTATTTCTGGGTGACGGCGGTCTGTGTCTTTCTGACCGGCGCCTGTCTCCAGTCGATCACAAACGTGGCCTCCGCCCATCTGGAGGACGTGGGACTGGATACCGCATTCATTGCCGCGGTATTCAGCCTGTTTACGCTGATGCTGGCGGCGACAAAGATCCTGACGGGCGTCTGCTACGATCATTTCGGCCTGAAAACGACCGTTTTCATCTGCGATATCGCCGCGGTGATCGCGATCTTCCTGCTGAGCCGGGTCAATGCGACCAGCTATTTTCTGGCGGCCGCCTATGAAGTGATCATTCCTTTTGCTCTGCCGCTCGAAACCGTAGTCCTGCCGCTTATCGCTTCCGATATGTTCGGCCGGAAAGATTATGCGAAGATCATGGGGATCATCGTAGCGATCAATACGGCCGGGTACGCGCTGGGATCTCCCGTTATGGGTATGGTCTATGATCTGACCGGCACTTACCGCGGCGTACTGGCCTTTGAGGCAGCGCTTATGGCCGTCATCTGCGTGACCATGCAGCTGTCCATGCGGCAGGCGGAAAAGGCGCGGGAACGCCTTCGGGAAACGGAAGAGTCCGGGCAGATATAACGCCAAAAGAGCAGACCGGTCTGAGACCGGAACAAAATAAAAAGAGAAGAGGGTGAAAAAATGGAATGGTATGAAGAATGGATCCGCAACCGATACGAGACATATAATAAAAAGCATGAAGCCTTTTACGCGGAACCCTCGACCGAATTTATCGAGCCTTTCCGGATCGCGGACGATCTCTACTATGTGGGAGACCGCCTGGTCTGCATTCACCTGATCAAAACCGGGGAAGGGCTGATCCTTCTGGATGCCGGTTATCCCTGCGCGAAGCATCTTTTGATGGAGAGCATCCTGCGCCTCGGTTTTACTCCAAAGGACGTGAAATGGATCATCCTGACGCACGCACACAGCGACCATTTCGGCGCGGCGAATGAGTTCCGCAATCTGTACGGGACGAAAGTGGCGCTCAGCGCGGCGGACGCCGCCTCTATCCGGGAATATCCTTTCCGTGTTTCCACCAACCCGACTGTCCTGAAGCCGGTGATCGACCGGGAGCTTCAGGACGGAGAGATCTTTTCCTTCGGCGGAAAAGAGATCCGCTGCGTTTTAACGCCCGGCCATACGCTCGGGGTTATGAGCTTCTTCTTCGACGTGACCGATCAGGGCAGGACCTATCTGGCGGGGCTCTACGGCGGCGCCGGCGTCGCGGCTCTTAAGCTGCCGTACGTACTCCATTTCAAGCTTCCTCTGGATATGGCCGAGCGGATGGTGGCTTCGTTAAACCGTGTCGAACACGAGCCGGTAACGGTGCATCTGGGGAATCATCCCTATAACAATCATACGCTGGAAAAGCGCGAGAAACAGCTGAAGGAAGGCGGGAATCCTTTTATCGATCCGGAAAGCTGGCCGTCGTTTATCGAGGACATCCGGCAGAAAAGTCTGAAGATCGCAGAAGAAAACGCCGAACTCAGAAAACAGTACCGGATCGGCGTGTGAATCCGTACTGACAGGATTACAAAACAAAAGGGGCTGTGAAAAACACTTCACAGTGTCATTCCGAGCACAGCGAGGAATCCTTGCCGCGTAGCGGCAACATGCGCAAAGTAAATTGCTTCGCAATCTTGAACCTCATGCTTCGCGCGAGGAGATGCGGCGCAGGATCCTTCGACTTCGGCGTCTTAGACGCCTTCGCTCAGGATGACACAAAAAGCGTGTTTAATCACAGCCCCTTATGTTTTAGTACAGTTCAGCTCAGTTCAACGGCTCGAAATCCTGAGCGCCGTGCTTGCAGATGGGGCAGATGAAATCTTCGGGCAGCGGATCGCCGTCGTAGACGTAGCCGCAGACCTTGCAGACCCACTGTTTCTTCTTCTCGGCGCCTTCCGCGGGCTTCTGGGGCTTCGGCTTGACGTTCGACTGATAGTAGCTGTAGGTCATGGTTTCGGCCGGACTCGTGACCTTGGATTCGGTGACCGAGCAGATGAACATGCCGTGCGTGCCCAGATC
>JAFZRH010000076.1 GCA_017619975.1 Lachnospiraceae bacterium
CGGCGTGATCATCCAGGTGGATGGAGACAGGGGGGATTTGGAGATCCTCTTTGTCTCTCCCCGTGTTCACAGCAAGGGCATCGGGTATGCGGCATGGTGCGCTGTAGAGCAGCTCCACCCGGAGGTCACCGTCTGGGAGACCGTCACGCCGTATTTTGAGAAGCGGAATATCCATTTCTATGTGAACCGCTGCGGCTTTCATATCGTGGAATTCTATAACAGCCATCATCCGGATCCAAACGATCCTGACGCGGCAGAGCAGATGGACGAGCAGTTTCCGGAGGGAATGTTCCGGTTTGAAAAAAGAATGAAATAGACAACTCGGTATTTGCTGAAGTACTCGATCAAACAAAACGAGAATCACATTAAAAGAGGAAAAAATGTATAATCTGTTATCGGATAAATCCGTTATATTTTTCGATGTTGGCTATACAATTGATTACCCGGCTTCCGGAGACTGGGTGTTTACAAACCGATTTTATGAAATATCCGCAGACAAACTGAATCGATGCACTGCCGAACAGATCCGCGATGCAAGGGCGGCAGGGTTGGATTATCTGGAAAAGAACCACTTGATTCGTGATGAGGAGGAAGAAGCCGATCGGTTTTATCATTATTACAGTATCGTTTCCGAGACATTACAGCTGAATTTGAAAGAGGACGAGATCCTGGCAATAGCCAGAGATCGAACTTATAACATGGATAACTATGTTATCTACCCGGACGCCAGAAAGGTTATTCAAACACTCAGCAAGACACATCGTCTCGGAATCATATCAGATACGTGGCCGAGTATCGTAAACCAGCTGCGCACATTGGACGTACTGCAATTCTTTTCTTTTGCTACATACAGTTTTTCATTAGGCGTTTTTAAACCGGACCGTCGAATGTATCTGGATGCACTTGAGAAGTGCGGTCACGATGCTAAAGATACTGTTTTTATTGATGACAGCCCTCAAAATCTGGAAGGAGCGGCTGAACTGGGTATCACACCTATACTGATCGCAGCAAATCCGGCATCGGATGTACAGACTCCGTACATGAAGATTCGTTCTCTTTCGGAGTTGATCTGAGATTTCGACAAATTCCAGTTTGTCGGAATCAAATAACTGAATAAGACTATTTACATAGTCGGAGTATTGTACCTCTGAAAGACGGCGAATCCGACGGCGGAGCTTCGTATGCTGCGGGAGTTATACCGTGATAAACAGAAAGGAATCGACACGATGAAACGGAAGCGCTTTTAGGAAGTCTTCAACATGAACTGATTCGGGAACGCGATCACGGCAGGGCAATAAGCCGGCGATCAACATACTTCCAGGAGGGACGACGATGAAGCTGGAAACGCCGTGTTCATAGCAAGGGCATCGGTTATGCGGCCTGGTGTGCTGTAGAGCAGCTGCATCCGGAGGTGAGCGTTTGGGAGACCGTCACTCCCTATTTTGAGAAGTGAGAACCACCCCTTTATTATTCTTTGTTTTTAGTTCTATCGATTCTTCCTGATCAGCGCTTTGTAATAATCCACCGCGCCGGGCAGGCTGACAGTCTCCATGTTTTCGTTGAGGCCGTGCATGCCCTTCATCTGCTCGGGACCGTAGATGACCGGTGCGAAGCGGATGCAGGCGGGGCAGATCTCCTCGAAATAGCGGGCGTCGGTGCCGCCGGTCATGATGTACGGCACAATGGGCAGGCCCGGGAAGATCTCGCGGACGGTCTCCTCGACCAGTTTGAAGGCGTCGCTTTCCGTATCGATGGGCTCGCAGGCGCTGTAGGCGTCCTGGATCTGGACTTCGAGATCGTATTTGGCGGCCAGCCGGCGAATGATCTCATTGCTTTCTTCCATGTCCTGATGCGGGATGTAGCGCAGGTTCAGGTTTAAGGTCGCTTCCTGCGGCAGCACGTTGCAGCCGTCGGAGCCGCTTTGCATGGTCGGGGCGATGGTGGTGCGCATGAGCGCGCCGGCCTGCGGCGAAAGCACGGGTAGGAGCTTCGTTAAGAGCGGTTTGAACAGCCAGAGATTCCCGAAGAGCAGGCGGTAGTGGAAGGGCCCGTAAGCGCTCAGGGTGCTGAGCATGGTCCTTAGCTGCGGGCTGAACTCGCTTTTCATCGGATAGTGCTTTTCGATGTCGCAGACGAATTTCGAGAGCCGCGCGATGGGCGAGTTTTTGGGCGGGTAGGAGGAGTGGCCGCCGTTCGATTTCGCCTTGATCAGCAGGTTCCCCTGTCCTTTTTCCAGGATCCCGACCATGGCGAAGTTGCCGGGGATGCCGGCCATGGGCTCTGTCACGATGGTGCCGCCCTCGTCGTTCGCCAGGAAGGGCTTAACGCCGCGCCGCTTCATTTCTTCGACCAGCTTCGGGCAGCCTTCTCCGCCGATCTCCTCGGTGTTGGAGGAGCTGATATAGACGTCCTGCTCCGGGACGAAGCCGTCCGCGAGCAGTTCTTCGATGGACTGGAAAATGGCCATGAGCGGGGATTTATCGTCTGCGGAGCCGCGGCCCCAGACTTTGCCGCCTTCGATGTCGCCGGAAAAGTGGCCGTGCGTCCATTCGCCTTCGGCGGGGACTACGTCCTGATGCGCCATGAGGACGATGGGCTTATCGGACTTTTTGCCCGGCCAGCGGTAGAGGAGGCTTCCGTCGATCTCGGTCTTTTCCAGCTTATGATGCACGAGCGGGAAGAGCTCTGCCAGGACTTTGTGGAAGCCCAAAAACTTTTCGCGCTGGATCTGCCCTTTGTAGGAGACGGTCTCGACCTGCACCATTTTCGAGAGCTTTTCCGCGTAGAGCTTTTCCCGCTCCGGATCGGCTTTCGGCTGCCAGGCGGAGATCTTCGGCTTCGTGAGCAGGGTCCGGATGACGGCGATCAGAATCAGGAGGAGCAGCAGGCCGATCAGGCCGAGCACAACATACAAAGCTATTTTCATGAAGAACTCCTTTCTTACCCTCTCCGATGTAAGTCGGGGGTGACTTTTCTCCCGCCTCGCTGCCACGACACGAACTTTTCTCAGCCCGTTCGACGACCTCCCAGAATGCAAGAATAGTCAGGTCGTCTCAATGGGCTTCGAAAAGTTGTGCTCGGGCGCGCTCGGCGGCAGAACTGTCCGACACAGACAGCATCCGCTCCGCGCCCGGACGAAAACTTTCTCGGGACTGGTGCTTCGCAATGTCCCTCGAAAGTATTGTCCGGCTCGCGTCGCTCTCGCCTTCCCCCGGACGCGGGGGAAGGTGGCACGGCGAACCCGTGACGGATGAGGGCGGCAAGTCAGCATCCGCTCAGCGGCCTTTCTTAAAGTACCAGTAGGCGAGCCCGATGGCGATGGCGCCGCCGGGGATGATCATCATGCTGACGGAGGAGATCAGGCCCGGTACGAAGATGAAGAGCAGAGACATGACCGCGAGCGGCCAGACGGCGATCTTCATGTTTCCGCGGAAGTACTTGTAGGCCATGGCGCCGAAAAGTGCGGGGACGACGCAGTCAAAGGCGGGCTGCAGAGCCGGCGACTGGAGCAGGGGCTGCAGCGGGATGAGCAGCATGACGCCGACGGCCAGCACCACGATCGTGACCAGTGAGCTGGTGGCGATGGAAAGCGTGGAGATGATCTCGTTTTCCGTGGTGCCGCTCTTGGCGCCGACGATATCCTTTGCCGTCATGGCGCAGGGGACTTTCATGTTGATCAGGTTGCCGGTGATGAAGGCCAGGTAGCTGCCGCCTGCACCGAGCATGGGCACGTAAATGAGATATTCCGCGATGCAGCTGATGAGATAGACGAGGCCGACGCCCAGGAAGGCTTTCCCGGCGGCGGACAGATCCGGCAGGGCACCGAGCAGACTCCCCATCAGGAAGGGGGCGCCGAGCAGCATGATCAGGACCAGGATGCTGAAGAGCCGGCCCAGCGCATGCGTGGAACGCATGTATTTTTCATAGAGGGCCTGCTTTTCCTCATCACTTAAAACGGAGCTTTCGGGATTCGGATTGGGGTTCATGTTCTTATCCATCGGGCGGCCTCCTTACAGGATCTTTCCTAAGAAGATGGCGGCGGTCATGGCGATCAGCATGCTGCCGGCTACGGAGAAGGAGTCGATCCATTCGGCTTTATGGCGCTCCTTCAGGAAGATAAAGACGGCCATGGCCAGCGCGCCGACGACGGCGACGCAGAGCGGCAGCAGTGAGCCGGTGAAGGAAAGGACGCCGCCTTCTCCGCCGGAGACGAAGCTTCCGATATAGCTTCCGATGTAGGTCGAGACCAGTCCGATGAACATGGCGGTCATGGCCTGGTCGCCGAAGGCCATCAGCCCGGAGCCCTTGCCGCCGCCTTCTTTTTTCGGCTTCGGCGCATTCAGCTTTTTCGAGTAGGCCTTGCAGCTGATGGTGCAGAAGACCATGCCCCACATGATGCAGAAGCTCATCAGGAGCGCGATGGTGGAGAAGGCCTGGGCCGTCATGCCGCTGGCAGACAGACCCTCCAGCCCGACGGATCTCGCGGCTACGTCCGCGACCTGCGTCTCATAGTGCAGGGCGCCGATGACGGAGAGCCGCAGCCACGGCCAGGGTGTGCCGAGCGAGCCGGAAAGGGCGATGACGCCCAAAAGGATGCCGACGCTGGGCAGCACGGCAAAGGTCGCGCTGGCGATGATGGTGCGCTTCATCTTGGTGACGTCCATGCCGATGGCCTTGCCGGCGCGGTAGGCGCGGACAGCGAAAATGACGCAGATCACGGCGACGAACGCGATGATGCCGCCGCAGATCAGATAAAAGACGGGGCTGTTCAAGCGGGAAAGTACAGACATAAGGGCCTCCTTCCGAAGCATGCTGCTTCCTTATAAAAATAAGGCCAAAACCGGAAAAATGCAAGAAGAACAGCCGAAAAAGAGGGAGAAATCGAGAAGATCGGGCGGATATCTTGAAATAATACCCCGGATATGGTACATTATAACAGACTATACGGGCTGATAGGTTTTCCCCAAAAGGAGATGTCATGAATCAAAATGCCTCGGTACTGATATGGGAGATCGCCAAAAAACTGCAGCAGGAAACGTCTTTCGGAAAGATGCTTTCCGATGTTTTGTTGTACCTGGCCAGATCGATGGGCTGCGAAGAAGCGACGCTCTGGCTTCTGAATGTCAAAGACTCCCGGCTTTACGTGGTCGCCAGCGTGGGAAAACAGGATCTGACCGGAGCTTCTCTGGATCTGGACCGGGGCATCCCCGGAGCCGTGACCCGCAGCGCAAAAACGGAGCTGATCTCCGACTGCGCGACAGATCCGCGCTTTAAACAGGTCAAGGGAGAAACGCCCCGGAACCTGCTCAGCCTTCCCCTGAAAACAGCTTATGACTGTCTGGGCTGCCTGCAGCTGACGGACCGCCGGACTTCGGATTTCACACGCGAAGACGTTGACATCTGTGCCCTGGCAGCTTCCCTGATCGCGATCGCGCTGGAAGAGCGGGGCGTGCTTCTTACGCCGCCGGCTTCCCGGAAGGTGCTGACGGCGCTCCGGGATCTTTCCTGCCGCGGCGCGGCGGATGATGCGCCTCTGAAGCAGCTCAGTCTGAACATCTACGAAGAGGAGATCCTCGCGATCGTGGGAGAATCCGGCTGCGGCAGCCGGACCCTGATGCGGCTCCTGCACCTGACTTCCGATCTTTCGGACGTTCGGGAAGGCCGTTTTCTGGCGGCCGGACGCGATATGCTGAACGCCGGAGAAGGGGAGATCGACGATTATCACCGCGGTTTTGCGGCGTATATTTATCCGGATTGTCCGCTGATCCCGACAATGAATGTGAAAGCCAACATCGAGCTGGCGGTCAGACAGGCGCTGGATCCGCTGACTGCCGAAGAAGCGCTCTTTTTGACCGGCCTTCAGGAAACGGCCAAATGGATGCCGGAAAAGCTGAGCCTGAAGCAGAAACAGCTCGTCGGAGTCGCCCGTGCGCTGGCAAAGAAGCCGGATCTGATTCTGGCGGAGGAGCCCGGATTTTATCTGGGAGCCGGGGAAGCGAAGGAAGTGCTGGCAGCGCTCTTGTCCGGCGCGAAAAAGCTGGGGGCGACGCTGGTCATTGCAACGCATAACCCGGAGATCGCCTTGCTGGCCGACCGCGTCCTGACCCTGCGGGAAGGCAGGATCTTTAGGACGTTCCTGAACAATCATCCGAAAACACCGGCCGAGCTGGTCTGGTAGCCGAATACAGAAAAAGGAGCGGCAGTGAAAGGAATCTTTCGTTTCATAAAAAAATATGCTTCTTCTTTCCTGATCCTGTTTCTGCTGATCACAGCGGGAACGGTCTGTTTTACGGCGCCCTGGCAGCTGGACCGCTCGATCCGCGGGACGGTGCTGCCCTATCTGACGTCACAGAACCGAAGCGATGCGGTGATCCGCTCCGCGCTGGGATTCGGAGCCGCTGAACGGGAGGCCGTCCGGAATCTTCCCGGTGTTGCGGAAGTGGCGGAAAGCTTTTCGTCGCCGGCGATTCTGAGCGCGCGGACGCTGGTGCGCAAGGTCACGGTTCTTTCCCTTACGGAAACGGAAGACAGGCCGGAGCTGATCAGCGGCCGCCTGCCGGAAGCGTATGACGAGTGTGTGCTGAGCGAGGACTATCAGGCTCTGTCGGTACAGATCGGCGATACGGTCATTCTGTATCCGGCAGCAGAGGAAGAGAGCCTTCCGCTCAGGACCGACAGTCTGAAGGTGGTCGGTTTTGTGAGACATCCCGCTTTTCTGCATCGGGATCAGGGGGATTTTCTCCTGGTGCATCCCGCTTTGCCGGACCGGGACGGGGATCTTTGCCAGCAGCTGCTGATCCGTTCCGGGACGGACAGAGCCGCGCTGTTTTCCCCGGAATATGAAGAAAAAACGGCGGAACTCAGAGCTTCGCTGGAGGCTTTCGGCGTCCGTTTCGCTGCCGATAAACTGATCGAACAGGAAAATGCGATCCTGCAGGAAAAAGCCGCCGCACTGGCGGATATCAATGCCCGGCTGAGTCAGCTGGAAGCAGATGAAAACGCTTTGGCGGGTCAAAGCGGCGCGACGGAAAGCCATATCAATGAGCTCCAGCAGGAGTATAATAAAGCAAAAGAGGAGTGGGAGGCCGCACAGGCTGTCCGGGACGCGACGTATGCCCACTTTGAAACCCTGCGGGACGAGCTGCAGGAAAAAGAAAGCCGTCTGGAGCAGCTCCAGGCGATCGATAAGATCGTGCGAGGCGAACTGACGCAGGTGGAAACGGTCCTGAGCAACAACGGCCTGAAACCGATGCTCCTGATCTTCCGGGGCTGCGCGGAAAGCATACTCAGCGCTTTTTTGAAGGCGGACCTGACAAAGCCTGCCGTCATGGAATCCGCGGTGGAGTCGGCCAGAAACCGCTGGGAATCGGAATGGGAGACCTTCCGGACGAGTCTTTCTGCGGAAGACGCCCATGAGATCGAGCACAGCATCAGCCGTTCGCTGGTGTCGCTCGGCATTGAGATCAGCAACCAGCTCCGGGATTACGGCAATACCCTGCAGTCAGCCGGCGCTCAGAATGCGGAGCTGCAGGGGGAAATCCGGACCATCGTCAATGAAAGAGGTTCCGGCGCGCTGTCCACCGCCATCTATTCCCGTATCGCGGAACTGCGGAACGAGATCAGCGCCCAGGAGCAGGAGTTTAACAGCTGTTCGGAAGTTTTGGAGCAGGACGACGCGGTCCTGAAAGAAAAACAGGAAACCTGCGCCGCACTCGGACGGCAGCTCATTCTGGCCAGCAGCGAGTTTGAGGAGTGGAAAACCGAAGAGGGGACCCGCATTTCGGCGGCCCGGAAGCAGCTGGAGGAAGAAAAAAACGCGGCGGAAAGCGCTTTCGCTTCCGAAGAAGAGCAGCTGAAGGCCAAACGGGCCCAGGCCTGGTCGGTCTCGGATATCCGTTCGGATCAGACCGTGGAAGACCTCGGCATGGTTTCCCGGCTTTCACGCCGGATCGCGCTTTTCGGCGCTCTGACCGCCGGTCTCTTTGTTCTGCTGGCCGCTGCCTGTCTGCTGGCCAGGATGCTCCGGCGGGAAAAGGATGATCCGCTCTCCCGGACGGTCCTGCCGGAAAAGAAAAGAGATATCGTCCGGAAGGCCGGTCTTTCCCTTCTGATCCCCGCCGTTTTCGCGGGACTGCTCGGCATCGTGCTGGGACGGGGACTGTCTTCCCTGCTGACGCGGCGCTGCTGGAGCGAATACATCCTGCCGTCCGGAGGGACGGAGAGTTTTCCGGCTGGACTGCTGCTTGCCGTCCTGCTGCTGATCCTTCTGACTGCGGTCGGGCTGGGGATCCTGGCGGCCGGGAGCGGTTTCGGACGTTTACTGGAAGGCGCCGCCGCCGTTCTGGCGGCTGCCCTGATGAGCTTTGTCATCGGCAGTTTTCTCTGGATGAGCTGGGGGCTTTTCCGGAGCGGGCAGACGGTCGCTTCGCGGGCGCCGGTCTTTACGTCGCTTTCCCGAAGCTGGTCGCTCCTCTTTGTCCTTCTTGCTCTTTTCGGGATCCTGCTGCTGCTCCCCGGGACGGAACGTCTTCGCGCGGAGGAACAGCGGCGCCTGCTCACGCTGATGCGCGTCAACGGCAGTGATCGGAGAAGCTGTGAACGGGCTCTCGTCCGGCCGTCTCTGCTTCCCGCGGCGGCGGGAGCGCTGCTCGGCGCGGGACTCGGCTGGTTTGTTTTTGCATCGCTGCTGCCCACCCTGCAGCAGCTGGATGCTTCTTGGAAAATTTTGCCGCCGTGGCTGGTCTGGGGACTGGCGGTCCTGCTGGCCTGGCTGTTGGTACGGCTGATCCCTGCCGGCGTGCGCCGCTATGCGGCGGCAGACGCGCTGACGGACGGGGAAGCCGTTTGAGGAGGAAAGAATGCTGATTTTTGAAGAGGAACTCGCAAAGTTTCAGCCCAGCACCGAAATTGATAAGGCAGAGGACGTGATCCGCACCGACACGGGTGACGTAACGGATCTTCTGATCGAACTGCTGAAGGAAAAGGAAGAATAAATGCGCTGTTATCGCTGCGGAAATACGCTTGGCGCGGGACGGTACTGTCTGCACTGCGGTGCGGACGTAACAAAATACAGGCGGGTCGTGAGAATCTCGAACCGCTATTATAACCATGGCCTGGAAAAAGCGCGGGTCAGGAACTTAAGCGGCGCGGTAGAGGATCTTTCCCGCGCGCTTGAAATTGATAAAAGAAATATCCCGGCCCGGAATCTTCTGGGGCTGATTTACTATGAAATGGGGGAGACGGTCCAGGCGCTCTGCGAATGGGTCGTCAGCACGCACTATCAGCCGGAGGATAATCCGGCAAACGATTACGTCAAACGGCTGCAGGAAGACAGAACCGAACTGGAAAAAGCGAATCAGGGGATCCGAAAGTTTAATTTCGGCCTGGATTACGCCAAAAAAGGCAGTGAAGACCTGGCAATCATCCAGCTGGAATGGGTCACGGTCCATCATCCGAAGATGCTGAAGGCACACAGCCTGCTTGCACTGCTGTACTATGCCGAAGGCAAATACGCGAAAGCGGAAAAGGAGATCCGGACGGTTCTGAAAGCGGATACGGGAAACGTTTTCTGCCTGAATATGGAAAAAGAGATGGCAGCCGATATCCGTGCTCCGCAGGTCAAGCGCAAGGACAGTCTGAAGGAATCTCTGCGCGCGGCCGGTGAGGGCGTAGGTGACGAGACGGAGAAGATCCGCTCCGCCCTGAAGGGGCGTCCCGCCTTCCTGCTCCGGATCCTGCTGACAGCGCTGATCCTGCTGTGCGTGACGGCGGGGATCCTGGCGCCGACCCTGGAGCGCAGGCGCAGCCGGGCGATCAGTGACGCGGTGGCCAAATACAGCGAGGAGCTGGAACGTGTCAGGGGCACGCTGGGAGATTCCGATGCGCTGAAAGAGGCATACGGTGTTTTCCTGCAGATGTACCGCCTGGACCCGGTCGAGCCGGAGCAGCTGGCCGAGATCCATGCGCTTTTCGACGGGCTGACGGAAGATAAATCGGCCGATCCCCTGTACCGCTCCCTTTACAGCGCCTGGGCCGCCTGGCTGCCGCAGCTGGACTGGGAAGCCGAATCCCGGGCGGCGACGACTGAAGAAACGACGACGGAAGAAGAGCCTCCTGAAACGGACGAGGACGGCAACCCGATCGAAAAACCCGTGGAGACGGATGAAAACGGCAATCCCATCGAAACGCCGGAAGCCTCGGCGGCTGCCGCGGAAGAAGGGCAGAACTGAAAATAAGGAGAAACACATGACCATTTTAGTGACCGGCGGCGCCGGATTCATCGGCAGCAATTTCATTTTTTACGAGAGGGAGAAGCATCCGGAGGACCGGATCGTCTGTCTGGACAAGCTGACCTACGCTGGGAATTTAAGCACCTTGGGAAGCGTGCTGGACGCGCCGAACTTCCGCTTCGTCAAAGACGATATCTGCGACCGGGAAGCGGTGTACCGGCTTTTTGAGGAGGAGCATCCGGATATCGTCGTCCATTTCGCGGCCGAGAGCCACGTGGACCGCTCCATTGAAAACCCCGGCGTGTTCCTGGAGACCAATATCCTCGGTACGGCGGTGCTGATGGACGCCTGCCGCAAGTACGGTATCACGCGTTACCATCAGGTCTCGACGGACGAGGTCTACGGCGATCTGCCGCTGGACCGTCCGGACCTTTTCTTTACGGAAGAGACGCCGATCCATACGAGCTCGCCCTATTCGAGCTCCAAGGCGGCGGCGGACCTTCTGGTCCAGGCCTATCACCGGACCTACGGGCTGCCGGTATCCATTTCACGCTGCTCGAACAACTACGGCCCCTACCAGTTCCCGGAGAAGCTCATCCCCTTAATGATCGCGAACTGCCTGGCGGACAAGCCGCTGCCGGTCTACGGGCAGGGCATCAACGTGCGCGACTGGCTGTATGTGGAGGATCACTGCAAGGCAATCGACCTGATCATGCGCAAGGGAAGAGTCGGCGAGGTCTACAACATCGGCGGCCACAACGAGATGCGCAACATCGACATCGTGAAGCTGATCATCAAAGAGCTCGGCAAGTCCGAGGATCTGATCACCTTCGTTACGGACCGCAAGGGCCACGACATGCGCTACGCGATCGATCCGGCCAAGATCCACGCCGAACTGGGCTGGCTGCCGGAGACCCTGTTCGCGGAAGGCATCAGGAAGACCATCCGCTGGTACCTGGACAATAAAGAGTGGTGGGAGACCATCATCTCGGGCGAATATCAGAACTATTATCAGCAGATGTACGGACACCGGTAAAAAGAAAAAAACGGAAACCGTTTGAAACAAGGACAGAAATATGAAGGATGAAGCGATGCGCGTTCTGGTGACCGGCGTCAACGGTCAGCTGGGACACGACGTAATGAATGAACTGGACAAACGCGGCCACGTGGCGATCGGCAGCGATATCACGGAAGGCTATAACGGTCTGGCGGACGGCAGCGCGGTCTGCGAGGCGCCGTACGTACAGCTGGATTTAACGGACGGCAAGGCGGTCCGCCGCGTGATCCGCATGATCCGCCCGCAGGCGATCGTGCACTGCGCGGCCTGGACGGCGGTCGATAAGGCGGAAGATCCGGCGGTGAAGGACAAGGTCTGGGCCGTCAATGCCGGCGCCACGCGGACGCTGGCGGAAGCGGCGGCTAAGTGCGGCGCGAAGATGGTCTATATCAGCACGGACTACGTTTTCGACGGGCAGGGCACCGAGCCCTGGGACCCGGACTGCAAGGCGTACGCGCCTCTTAACGTGTACGGCCAGACCAAACTGGCCGGCGAGCAGGCGGTCGCGGAGCTGCTTGAAAAATATTTCATCGTCCGCATTGCCTGGGTCTTCGGGAAAAACGGCCAGAATTTCATCCGGACCATGCTGCGCCTGTCCGAAACGCACGATTCGCTGCGGGTCGTAAACGATCAGATCGGCACGCCGACCTACACCTTCGATCTGGCGCGCCTCCTGGCCGATATGATCGAAACGGACAAATACGGTTACTATCACGCGACCAACGAGGGCGGCTATATCTCCTGGTACGATTTCGCCTGCGAGATCTTCCGGCAGGCCGGACGGAACGTCAGCGTGACGCCGGTGCCCACGGCCGAATACGGCGCTTCCGTGGCGGCGAGACCTTTCAACAGCCGGCTGGATAAATCCAAGCTGACGGCAAACGGCTTTGCGCTTTTGCCCGACTGGAAGGATGCGCTGCACCGCTATCTTACGGAAACCGGGGTGATTTAACGTGAGCGCGCGGGAAACGATCTATCTGGCCGGCGGCTGCTTCTGGGGCATGCAGAAGTATTTCGATCAGTTCGAAGGCGTTCTGGAGACAGAAGTCGGCTATGCCAACGGGCCCGACCGGGCGCCGAGCTATCGGGAAGTCTGCGCGGATTCCGGTCATGCGGAAACGCTGCGCATCGTCTACGATCCGGAAAAACTCCCCTTTGGGAAGCTCCTGGACGACTATTTCCTGGTCATCGATCCGCTCTCCGTGAACCGGCAGGGGCACGATGCGGGCATCCAGTACCGGACGGGCATCTATTATACGAATGACGCGCAGAAGGCGGAAGCGTTGGAATACGCCGCTGCGCTCGAAAAGCAGTTGGGGCAGAAGCTGGCGGTGGAGATCGCTCCGCTCGGCAATTTCTTCCCGGCGGAGGAATATCATCAGAAATATCTGGACAAGAATCCGGGCGGCTACTGCCATATCCCGGCTTCTTTCTTTACGTTAAAAGAGAGGGACTAAGGCGTGGAAAAGGCCAAGATCACGATCCTGCTGGCGGCCTATAAGGGCGGCGAATACGTCGGCGCGCAGATCGATTCGATCCTCGCGCAGGACTGCCGGGACTGGCAGCTGATCCTTTCCGACGACGGAGAGGATACCGTCCCGGTCCTGGAACGGTATGCCGCCGCGCACCCGGACCGCATCCGTCATATTCGCTCCGGGCAGCGCTTCGGCAGCGCGCAGAAGCATTTCATGTATCTGCTGACGCATTTCGGGCAGGAGACGCCTTACGTCATGTTCTCGGATCAGGACGACGTGTGGCATCCGGACAAGGTCCGGAAGACGCTGGCCGTGATGCAGGCGGCGGAGGACGATCCTTCAGAACCGGTCCTGGTGCATACGGACCTGCGGGTCGTGGACGGAAACTTACAGGAGATTGCACCGGGTTTTCTGGCATTTTCGAAGATCGACGGGAAGCGCCTGGCTTTTCATGAACTGTTGGTCCAGAACGTCGTGACCGGCTGCACGGTGATGATCAATCACGCGCTGGCTGAGCTGGCTGCCCGGGCCGGTGAGGTCCCGCAGATGATGATGCACGACTGGTGGCTGGCGCTGATTGCCGCGGCCTTTGGGAAGGTTGCTTTCCTGCCGGAAGCGACCATCGATTACCGCCAGCACGGGAAAAACCAGGTCGGCGCGAAGAACGCGGGCTCGCTCGCCTACTTAAAGAGCCGGCTGAACGGAACGTATATCCGCGCCATGCGCGACGAGACCGCCGCCCAGGCGGCGGCATTCCGCAAGGTTTACGCGGATCGCTTAAGCCCGGAGCAGGAAAAGCTCTGCCGGGTCATGGCAGGCTTTGCCGGCCACGGCAAGCTCCGGCGGCTGCGGACGCTTGGCCGGTATCATTTATGGAAAAACACGCTGCCCCGGAAGATCGGGCAGATGATCTATTGGTAAAGGATCTTTGACAGGGAGGAGCAGGCAGATGGTGATCCGCGGCATCGGCGTGGACGTATGCAGAATATCCCGCATGAACAAAATGACGCTTGAGAGCCGCTTCGTGGAACGCTTCTTCTCGGAAGAGGAACGCTCTTACCTCGCGGGAAAAGGCGTCGGCTTCCGCCAGTCCCTGGCCGGCCTGTATGCCGCCAAGGAAGCTTTTGCCAAGGCGCTGGGCAGCGGCGTGCGTGGCTTTGAACTGAAAGAGGTCGAGATCCTTCACACGGCGGAAGGCCAGCCGTATTACCGTGTATCCGGCGCGGCGCTCGCCGTTCAGCAGGAACGAAAGATCGAACAGGTCTTTTTGTCCATCTCCCATGACGCCGGCATCGCGGCGGCTTTTGCCGTTGCCTGGGGCAGTCAGACGGACGAAGCGTAAAGAAAGAAGAGAGGTAGCATCCCTTGTGGTCCCGGAAGATCGGTGAAGAAGATAAGGGATTATTTCCGGCAGCACTGGCTTTTTTCGGTGCTGCCGCCTTGATGTGGCTTTTTGCCGAACTGTTTCCGGCAGCTGTGGAATGGCTGCGCTGGAAGATCCCCTGCCCCATCCAGGCGCTGACCGGTCTGTACTGTCCCGGCTGCGGCGGGCAGCGCGCCGTGAAGGCGATGCTGCACGGCGATCTGCTTTCCAGCCTGTATTATCACCCGGCGGTCCTGCCGGCGGCGCTGTATCTGATGGTTTATCTGATCAGCCAGGGCTTAAACCGCCTTACAAAGGGCAAAACCCCCGCGCTTTGTTTTAAAAACTGGCATCTGTACGTGCTTTTAGGCCTGCTCATCCTGCAGTGGATCGTGAAAAACGTGCTGATGTGGGCGGGGATCTATAAAATATAAAACGATAGACGGGAGATTCTGTTATGCTTAAACGTCGTCTTCCGATATCTCTTGATATACCATGGTAAGATGGAGGTGTGAAGAACAGTGAAAAAACATGTTGTTCTGCTGATCCTTGTTTTTTTCTGTGTAGGTTGTTTATTAAGTGTGTTATTCTTTTTGCAAAAAGCGGTAAAATCCGATACGCAGACAACTGAAACATTTGATTTGTCTGAATATAAATGGGAAAATAAAACATTTTCGGCAGTTCAAAATTTCGGGGAAGTAAATGAAAAAAATACTGCCATTCAAATCGCAAAACGATTATGGGCAGAGAAATACAGCAATGACGTTCCGCAAAGAAGGATCAAAGCTGCCTATGATTCCAATGAAGAATGCTGGCATGTATTTAATACAGTGCCGCCAAATATGCTTGGCGGGGTTTTTCATGCCATTATTCAAAAAGACGGTGATGTTCTTGCTGTTTGGTGTGAAGACTGATTCGTATGTCATCGCCAACCTCCGAAATACATGGCGACGTTGGAAACACTTTTGTTTTTGGAATAAATGGGTTTGATCTTTTGTTAAACATCTGTAATGATATTGAAGAATGGTGATAATGATGAAAAAAGCAAGGATTTTTGTGATTACAGTGATTTCTTTGATTGTATGTATATCCTGCTTATTCATTTCTTTTTTCGGTGACATTGCGCAATTTGTATATTACGGTTTTGGAATTGATTCTTCCGGAACTGTTTATCTTGGGTTTAGCGAAAAAATAGTAAAATACAAAGACGGAGAGAGAATCGGCAGTATCCCTGTTCTCTACAGAGGATACGTTTTTGAGTTGTTAAAGGATGATACAATTTTATGCGCAGACGGTTCAAATTCTCATATTTTGGATTTGAACGGAAAGGAACTGCAAGTTATAAAAAATACTGGATCACAGGAATATAATCGTATTTTTTGGGGAAAAAGAACGTTCACAGCAAGTGATGGTCAAGAATATGTCATGCGCACGCCTTTTGGCCGGAGGACTATTAAAACAAAGGAAGGAGAGATTGTCTGGAGAATGCCTTTCCGGGATTACCTGGTTTTTCTTCTTCTTTTTGTCTCTTTTTGCGTTGTCATGGGATGTAATCTTATTATCATCTATCATTATCGCATCGCTAAAGATTGGTCATTATAGCAAAAAACGTGCAGATAAAGTGATATCAATATATAGCTTGCTTCATTGTAATCTGTCTTAAGAGATGAGGGTGGCCTAAAGCCCTATCTGCTGAAAATGTTATCTTTTGCTTTAAATCGGAAAATGAATGGGAAAAGATTTTGAGAAATGTGCTATAATAGAAAAACAAAAAAGCAGTCAGAAAATAAAAAGATCATATATCTGCAAGGAGGTTCGTAATGAACAGCTGTAATGACGGCCTGATGTGGGCTCTGGTGAAGGAAAAACCGGAGGAAGGCCTGTGGATGCGGCGCGTGCCCATCCCCGAGGTCGGACCGAACGACGTCATGATCAAGATTCACAAGACCGCGATCTGCGGGACGGACGTTCACATCTGGCAATGGAACGAGTGGGCGCAGCACACCATTCCCATCGGCCTGACGGCAGGCCATGAGTACGTGGGGGAAGTGGTGAAAGTCGGCCCCGGCGTGCTGGGCTTCAAACCCGGCGATCTGGTCTCCGGCGAGGGGCACATCACCTGCGGCAAATGCCGCAACTGCCTGGAAGGGCACAAGGAAAACTGCAAGGACGCCAAGGGTGTCGGCGTGAACCGAAACGGCGCGTTCGCGGAGTATCTGGTGATCCCGTCGTCCAACGTCTGGCCCTGCAAGAAGGCTATCCCGGAGGAACTCTACGCGATCTTCGATCCCTTCGGCAATGCGACGCACACGGCGCTCACCTATCCTGTGCTGGGCGAGGACGTGCTGGTAGCCGGCGCGGGACCCATCGGCTGCATGGCGGCGGGCATCGTCCGCTTTGCCGGCGCCAGACACGTGGTGGTGACGGATTTCAACGACTACCGGCTGGATCTGGCGAATAAGATGGGGGCGACCCGCACCGTAAATCTGGGCCGGGAGAAGCTGACGGACGTAATGCACGAGATCGGTATGACCGAGGGCTTCGACGTGGGCCTGGAGATGTCCGGCGCGCCGTCCGCCCTGCATTCGATGATCCACAGCATGAAGCACGGCGGCAAGATCGCGCTGCTCGGTCTGCAGAGCACGCACGCGACCGTAGACCTGGAGACCGTGATCTTCAACGGCCTGAGCCTCAAGGGCATCTACGGCCGGAAGGTCTGGGACACCTGGTATTCCATGACGACGATGCTGCAGGCGGGCTTTAATCTGGCCCCGATCATTACGCACCACTTTGATATAAAGGACTTTGAGAAGGGCTTTGCGGCCATGATCTCCGGAAATTCCGGAAAGGTGATATTAGACTGGAGCAAGGTAAACGAGCTGTAAGTACAGCGATATGAGCGGCCGAGCGCGCCCGAATATTCTGTCGAACGCCCCTTGAGGCGGCCTGACCTTGATCGTTTTATTCCGGAAGGCCGCCGAAGCGGGCTGAGACAGAATAATCGAGGCAGCGAGGCCGAAATAAGAGGGAAAGTGAAAAGGAGATAAATGATGAACAGAAACGAAGCTTTGGCATTTTACAAATCGGAAGTGGACGGGATCCGCGAAGCGGGATTATTCAAGGGCGAAGCCCCCTTCATGAGCCCGCAGGGCTCCCGCGTGAAACTTATGGACGGCCGCGAGCTCTTATGCATGTGCGCCAACAACTATCTGGGCATGGGCGACAATGCGCGCCTCATCGAAGCCGCCAAGAGGACCTACGACGAACGCGGCTACGGCGTCGCCTCCGTGCGCTTCATCTGCGGCACGCAGGACATCCACAAGCAGCTGGAAAAAGCCATCAGCGACTTCCTGGAGACCGAGGACACCATCCTCTATTCCTCCTGCTTCGATGCCAACGGCGGCCTCTTTGAGACTCTGCTCGGCGAGCACGACGCGGTCATCTCGGATGAGCTCAACCACGCCTCCATCATCGACGGCGTACGTCTCTGCAAGGCCATGCGCTACCGCTATCACAACAACGACATGGCCGATCTGGAAGCTCAGCTGCAGAAGGCCGACGCGGACGGCGCCCGCATCAAACTGATCGCGACGGACGGCGTCTTCTCCATGGACGGCATCATCGCGAATTTAAAGGGCGTCTGCGATCTGGCGGACAAGTACGGCGCCATGGTCATGGTGGACGATTCCCACGCCGTCGGCTTTGTCGGCGCGCACGGCAAGGGCACGCCCGAATACAACGGCGTCATGGGCCGCGTGGACATCATCACGGGCACGCTCGGCAAGGCGCTGGGCGGCGCTTCCGGCGGCTACACCAGCGGCCGGAAGGAGATCATCGACATCCTGCGGCAGCGCAGCCGTCCGTACCTGTTCTCGAACTCGGTCGCGCCGGCCATCGTGGGCGCCAGCCTGGAGATGATCAAGATGCTGCAGGAGAGCACCGCGCTTAGAGATCATCTGGAGGAGATCACGACCTATTACCGCAAGCAGCTCGTGGACAACGGCTTCGATATCATCCCCGGCACGCACCCCTGCGTCCCGATCATGCTCTACGATGAGCGCACCGCCGCGGAATTCGCGAAGCGCATGATGGCAAAGGGCGTCTATGTAGTGGCTTTCTCGTACCCCGTGGTGCCGAAGGGCAAGGCGCGCATCCGCACGCAGCTTAGCGCCGCGCATACGAAGGAAGATCTGGACTTCGCCGTGAAGTGCTTCATCGAAGTCCGAAAGGAGATGGGCCTGAAATAAGTCTGCCTCTTTCTTCCGGACGGTATTTTCATACAGGCACCAATCGCAAGGAGCGGAATGATGAATCAGGATATTCATGAAGCGTACAGGCGGATCCTGCGCTCGGAACTGATCGCGGCCATGGGCTGTACGGAGCCGATCGCGATCGCTTACGCGGCGGCCATGGCAAGACAGGTGCTGGGGAAAAAGCCGGAGCACTGTGTGGCGGACTGCAGCGGCAATATCGTGAAAAACGTGATGGGAGTGACGGTCCCGAATTCGGGCGGCCTGAAAGGCATCGACGTGGCGGCGATCCTGGGCATTCTGGGCGGGGACGCGGACCGCGGTCTGGAAGTCCTGGAAGGTGTAACGCAGGATCAGATTGAGGAGACGAAGCAGCTGCTGGAGAAAGATTTCTGCGAGTGCCGGCTGGTCCCGAACGTCGAAAACCTGTATATCTGCATGCACGTCTCGGCCGGGGCGGAAAATGCGCTCGTCGAGATCCGGAATTTCCATAAAAACGTGACGCGGATCGAAAAAAACGGGGAGGTCCTGTTCGAAAACGACCCGGTCTGCCGCGAGGTGAGCGAAGAGGAAGCGGGACCGGAAAACCCCGACAAAGCGCTGCTCAATATTTCGGACATCCTGGACTTTGCCTTAAGCCCGGAGGATACCGAGATGCGCGCGCTTCTGGAGCATCAGCTTTCCTGCAACCGCGCGATCGCGCAGGAAGGACTGGAGCATCCGTACGGCGCGCAGGTGGGACGCACGCTCCTGCCGAAGGAAGCGCTTTCGCCCGCGAACGTGCGCTACTTTGCCAAGGCCTGGGCCGCTGCGGGAAGCGACGCCCGCATGAACGGCTGCGCGATGCCGGTGGTCATCAATTCCGGCAGCGGCAACCAGGGCATCACGGTCTCCCTGCCGGTGGAACTGTATGCGAAGGCGTACGGTATTTCGCATGAGCGGATGCTGCAGGCGCTGGCCATCAGCAACCTGATCGCGATCCATCAGAAAAAATACGTGGGAAGCCTGTCGGCCTACTGCGGCGCAGTGAGCGCGGCCTGCGGCGCCGGCGCCGGCATCAGCTATCTTCTGGGGAAGGACCGGTCCCGGGAAGCGCTCTACGAAGAGATCTGCGGCACCATCATCAATACCATCGTGACCGTGGGCGGCATGGTCTGCGACGGCGCGAAATCCTCCTGCGCCGCCAAAATCGCCTGTGCGGTGGACTGCGCGGTGACGGCCTGGGAGCTGGCCCGGCAGGGCCACGTCTTCCATTCGGGCGAAGGTCTGGTGATGAAGGACGCGGAGCGGACCATCGAAATGGTGGGCCGCATGGCCCGCGAAGGCATGCGCGCCACCGACACCGAGATCCTGAAAATCATGCTGGGACGCTGAAAAAGCCTGTCCGATCGGTTCCCTTGTGTCCAAACTGTGACCGCCGCCTGATCATTTTGTGAATTGCCGAAAACCCCTTGCGAAAGCAGGGGGTTTTGTGGTAGAAAGGACAAAAATCAAGCCGAAAGGCAGATTTTATTCAGGAGGTTGAATATGTACCGGAAATATTTGCATAAAATCATCAGGAAAGGCGCGGCGCTTCTTCTGGCCGGCAGCCTGATCTTCGCGCTTGCAGCCTGCGGAAACGATTCGGGCAGCACCGAGCAGGCCGGCAGTCAGTCCGGCCAGACTGCGGAAGCGTCCGCCAACACGCCGTCCGGCACCGCGGCGGATCCCGTCACGGACGATTCGATCAAAGCATCGGAGACCACGGCGGCTTTCTCGCTGACCACATCGGACGGACAGTTTGCGCAGTCCGGTGAGGTCTACAAGATCACGGCGGCCGGCACCTACATGCTAAGCGGCGCGCTGGAAGGGCAGATCGTGGTGGATGCCGGCGACGACGACGAAGTTATCCTTGAGCTGAACGGCGTGACTCTCACATACGCGAAGGATTCGCCCGTCAAGATCCTGAACGCGGACAAGGTTGAGATCTCCGCCAAGAGCGGCACGGAAAATGTGATCAAGGATATCCGCAGCGCAAAGACGGCGGAGCAGGGCTCGCAGGGCGAAGGCGCCGTCTACGCGAAGACGGATCTGAAGTTCAAGGGCACGGGCACGCTCGTGATCACGGCCGGCTACAACAACGGCATTCACACGACCAAAGACCTGACCATCCAGAAGCTGTCCCTGAAAGTTACGGCGGTCAATACCGCGATCAAGGGCGGTGACTCCGTGACCGTGAAGAGCGGCGCGGTGGTGGCCATCTCCACGAACGGCGACGGCATCAAGACCGAAAACACCAATGCGAACAAGAGCGGCGATGTCCGCGGGGACATCATGCTGACCGGCGGCGCGGTGACCGTGTACGCGGCCGGCGACGGCTTCCAGGCGGCACACGACTTCAATATGGAAGCCGACAATGAGGGGAACGTTCCGAGCGTCCTGATCTATACCGGTTCCTACAGCGGCTATACCGCCTCGAACGCGTCGACTTCGTCCTACAAGGGCGTAAAGGTGCAGAACAAGCTGCTCATCGAAGCGGGAGCGATCGAGATCCACAGCTACGACGATGGCTTGCACGCGGATTACGGCACGGCTTTTGAAGCCGGCGGCAAAGGCACGGGAAGCATTACGATCTCCGGCGGCACGGTCACGATCAGTGTTTATTCTCCGGAAAACAAGACGGCCGGCGGCCGGCCCGGACGCGGCGGTTGGGGCGGCCAGCAGACGGTCCAGGGCGCGGACGGCATCCATGCAGACTATAAGCTGACCATCGCCGGCGGCACGGTCACGGTCGACAGCGCCTACGAAGGCCTGGAGGCCAACGTGATCGCGGTCTCGGGCGGCACGACCAAAGTCAGCGGCAACGACGACGGCATCAACGCGACGAAGGGCGTCGAAGCGGCGCAGATCCTTGTGACGGGCGGGTACCTGGAAGTTGAGGTCTCTCCGAACGGCGATACCGACGGCATCGACTCAAACGGCAGCTATTCGCAGAGCGGCGGCATCGTGATCGCGAAGGGCCCGAACAACCAGAACATGGCGGCGATCGATGCGGACGGCACAGCCACGATGAGCGGCGGCACGCTGATTGTCCTGGGCTACGGATGGGTCCAGATCGGCAGCAGCGTGAAGTCCTACTCGCTGTCCCTGCACAGCGCCGGCAGCCAGACCGTGAAGATCGGCGGCGTCAGCTACAGCTTTACGAACGCGAACGCCTACGGAAAAACAAGCGTCTACAGCGACGTGAGCGTGAGCAAGTAAAACATAGAAACCGATTGTATTTTCTACCGGCGGATGATACAATCATCCTGCAGGAGAAATCGATTTGTTTGGGCGATGACGATTCCGTGCTGCTTTTTGCAGCAGCCGGAATCGTCTTTTTGATGAAAGAAGGATGAGAATCAAGAAGGGTTGACACCGTATGTGACACCATTTATAATCAAGGAGAGGTAAATGTCCCAGTGGGAAAAATTGCTGGCAAAAATCCTGAGTCTTTCGAAAGATCTGCGCTTTCATGAATTGCAGAAAGTGCTGGAAAGCTATGGATATGAGATGAAGGCGCCGAAAAGCGGAAGCAGTCATTGTACATTCCGCAAGAAAGGAAAAGCGCCGATCACTGTTCCGCGGCATGAACCGGTCAAACAGGTCTATGTGCTGCTGGTGAAAGCCGTTGTGGAGGAGGAAACAGATGAAAACACTTGAATACTATATGAGTCTGCCGTACCGGGCGGAGATTATACCGGATCCGGCAGAGGGCGGTTTTGTGCTTCGCTTTCCTGACCTTCAGGGCTGTCTCACGCAGGGAGAAACGATGGAAGCGGTTCTTAGAAATGCGGCGGATGCCAAAGAGACCTGGCTGAGGGCGGCGCTGGAAGATGGACTGCGTATCCCTGAACCGGATTCGCCGGAGGACTATTCCGGTCAGTTTAAGCTGCGCCTCCCGAAAAGTCTGCACCGTTCGCTCGCCCTGCATGCACGGGAGGAAGGCATCAGTATGAATCAGTACTGCCTCTATTTATTAAGCCGGAACGATGCCCTGTGCCAGAGACAATAGGACTTCACGCGGTTTTCCTTGCGTTTTCAGGCTGTTTCCTGTACAATAAACTATTCGGAGGATTCTTATGCGGCTGATCCGATGCAGGCAGTATACGGTCGAGGTTCCGGGCTTTGAGGCCGGGGAGCACCTCCGTCTGGCCTTTTTATCGGATCTGCATAACAATGTTTATCCCGGTCTGCTGAAAATGCTGGAGGAGGCTGCGCCGGACGCGGTGCTGATCGGCGGGGATATGGCAAACCGCCCGACCCGTCTCGGGACGCCGCCGCGCTATACGAGAGGCTACGGCTGCGTGAGTAAGATCGTGAAAGAATTCCCGGTCTGGTATGCTTTCGGCAATCACGAGGCCAGCTGGCGGCTGGATGAAACATACGGCGCTTCGTTTCATGCGTATCAGCGTGCTCTGAAGAAAAAAGGCGTCGTTTTTCTGGAGAATGAGTACGTCGTTTTGCGGGCAGGCAGCCGGCCGGTGGTGCTGTACGGCCTTGAGATGGGACGCCCGCAGTACACGCATCATGCGAAAAAACGCCGTCCGCCGACGCAGGAAGAGCTGCGCACGTGGATCGGAGAAGCCCTGCCGGATGCCTTTACGGTTCTTCTGGCGCATCATCCGGACTATCTGGAGTCGTATGCGGCCTGGGGCGCGGATCTGGTGCTGGCAGGGCATCTGCACGGTGGTCAGGTGCGGCTGCCGGGGATCGGCGGGCTGCTCGCGCCGGGCTTTGGGCTGTTTCCGCGGTATACGAGAGGGCGATATGAAGCGGTTGCAAGCCGCCCTCACCCCACGGTCATGATCGTTTCGCCGGGGCTGGGGACGCATACGGTCCCCTTCCGCCTCTTCAATCCGCGGGAGCTGGTGATCGTGGATTTAACAGGGCGGGGGTAAATCACCCTTGCCCGGGAGAGGATACATATGGAACTGTCCGTAAAATTGGAGAGCTTTGAAGGGCCGCTGGACCTTCTGCTCCACCTGATCGATAAAAACAAAATCAATATATACGACATCCCCATCGCGCTGATCACCGAGCAGTACATGGAGTATCTTTCGGCGATGCAGGAGGAGCGGCTGGAGAATTTAAGCGAATTTCTGGTCATGGCCGCAACGCTCCTGGATATCAAAGCGCGCATGCTGCTGCCGAAACCGGAAGCGGAAGGCGAAGAGGAGGAAGGCGACCCGAGGGCGGAACTGGTGGCGCGCCTTCTGGAGTACCGCAAGTACAAGCTTTTATCCGGCGAGCTTAAGGAACGGCAGGAGGGGAGCGAGCGCTTTTACTACCGCGAAAAGCAGCTGCCGCGCGAGGTGGAAAAATATAAGCCGCCGGTGGATCTGGATCAGCTGCTGGGCGGGCTGGACAGTGAAAAGCTTCTGCGGATCTGTCAGGAGATCCTGCAGCGGAACGCCGACAAGGTCGATACGGTCCGCAGCCATTTCGGCGAGATCGAACGCGAAGCGGTCAGGATCGGAGACCGGCTGGACTATGTGCGGAAAGAAGTAAAAAAATCGGGCCGCCACAGCTTCCGGAGCCTGCTCGGAAAGAGCGCCAGCAAACTGGAGATCGTGGTTACCTTTATGGCGATCCTGGAACTCATCAAGACCGGAGAGATCCGCTTAACGGAGGACAGCACCCGGGACGATTTCTCCCTGGAGGGGGCAGCATGAAGAAGGAACATATCCTGGAAGGCATCCTGTTTGCGATGGGCAGCTCCGTGAGCATGTCCCTGATCGCGGAAGTGATGGAGATCCCGCCGGAGGAGCTGGAGCTCGTCGCGGCGAATTTAGAGACGGAATACGAGCAGGAGGAACGCGGCCTGCGCCTCTTACGTCTGGAAGACCGCCTGCAGCTTTCGACTGCCGAAGGCTGCTACGATACCCTGATCAAAATGGTCAAGAAGCCGAATCCGCCGGTCCTGACCGACGTGGTGCTGGAAACGCTGGCTATTATTGCGTACAAGCAGCCGGTCACGAAGGGCGATATCGAGCGGATCCGCGGGGTCTCGAGCGATCACGCGGTCAACAAGCTAGTGGAATTCGGCCTGGTGGAGGAAGCGGGACGCTTAAATGCGCCCGGCCGGCCGATTTTGTTCAAAACGACCGAAGAGTTTCTGCGCCGTTTTCAGATCTCGAATCCGGAAGAGCTGCCGCAGATGGATCCCGTGCAGTACGAGGAGATCGCCGCTTCCGTGGAGCGCGAAGTCGGTGAGATGGAGGCCCGGGACCGGATCGTGAAGGAAGAGGGAAAAGCGGGAGAAGAGGCAAACCCGATCCCGGTGGAGGTGTAGCGTGGGCTTATCGAAGCGGCTGGAAACGGTGCTGCGGCTGGTGCCCCCGTCGGGAAAAACGGCGGCGGACGTCGGAACGGATCACGGTCTGACGGCGGCGGCGCTGGCGGAACGGGAGCTCTGCGCGCACGTGATCGCCACGGACTTACGGGAAGGACCGTTAAGCGCCGCCGAAAAGCTGGTCCGGGAACGCGGGCTTGCGGAGAAGATCGAGCTGCGTCTCGGTGACGGCCTGGCGCCGCTCCGGCCGAAAGAGGCGGAAACCGTCATCATCACCGGCATGGGCGGCGCGCTGATGCAGAAGATCTTGAGAGAAGGGGAGGCCGTCGCGCACGCGGCAAAGCGCCTGATCCTTTCGCCGCAGTCGGAAGTGCCGCAGTTCAGGCGTTTTTTACAGGAAAATGGCTATACCGTCCGCTCGGAACGGGTGGTGGAAGAGGACGGCAAGTTTTATTTTATTCTGGACGTGAGCCCGGAAGCGGGCATGGTCTTAAGCGAGACGGAATGCGAATACGGCCGGAACGTCCCGGAAGAAAATTTTCCCGAATATATAAAATATTTACAAAAAGAACAAAAGAAATTAATCTCGATTTTACGGAATATCGCGGAAAACTCCGCAGGGAACGAAGAGAGGATCCTCGCGATCCGGCATAAGCTGCAGCTCATCGGAACGGTGATACGGGCAACGGAAAAGAAAGGAAGAAAAACGATGGGACTGAAACTGGGATTCGGATTGATGCGCCTGCCGCGTCTTGAGGACGGAAGCATCGATGTGGAACAGACCGCGCAAATGGCGGACCTCTTTCTGGAACGCGGCGGTACGTATTTTGACACGGCCTTCGTCTACGATGGCTCGGAGGAGGCCATCCGCAAAGCGCTGGTGGAGCGGCATCCGCGCGACAGTTACACGCTGGCGACCAAGATCAACGTCCGGGTGGCGGCCGACGCCGAAGACGCGAAGGCACAGCTGGAAAAGAGTCTGGCGCGGACCGGCGCCGGCTACTTCGACTACTATCTGCTGCACGCGATGAGCCGCAACAATAAAGACCGCTATGAGGAATACGGCATCTGGGACTTCGTCGCGCAGAAGAAAAAGGAAGGCGTCATCCGCCATATGGGCTTTTCCTTCCACGATACGCCGGAGCTTCTGGACGAGATCCTGACCGAACATCCGGAGGTGGATTTCGTGCAGCTGCAGATCAATTACGCGGACTGGGAGAATCCGGACGTACAGTCCGGCGCCTGCTACGCGGTAGCCAGAAAGCATGGTAAGCAGGTCGTGATCATGGAACCCGTCAAGGGCGGGACCTTAGCGAGTTTGCCGGAAGAGGCCGAAGCTGTCTATAAGGCGCTGGATCCGACTGCTTCCACCGCGTCCTGGGCGGTGCGCTTCGCGGCGTCGCTGGACGGCGTGCTGGCGGTGCTTTCCGGCATGTCCAATCTGGCGCAGATGGAGGACAACACCTCCTATATGCAGGATTTCAAACCCTTAAGCGAAGAGGAGCGCGCCGCCATAGAGACGGTCCGGACGATCCTGGCCTCCCGCCGGCAGATCCCCTGCACGGCCTGCGAATACTGCGTGGAAGGCTGCCCGATGGGGATCCGGATCCCGGCTCTTTTCAGCCTGTACAACACCAGCCTGCGTTACGGTTTTGCCGAGGAGCAAAAACGCCGGTATAAGATCCTGCTCAAACGCTCCGGAAAGGCGTCGGACTGCATCCGATGCGGCGCCTGCGAGGCAGCCTGCCCGCAGCATCTGCCCATCCGGGATCTTCTGGAAGAGATCGCGGGCGTGCTGGAGTAATCGCGGCGGAACAAAGAAACGCAGAAAGATCGTTCTTGTCATGCGGCGGCAAACGTGGTATAGTCTTTGCCTGTGGATCCGGACGGTATCCGTCCGATCCGCAGCGAACAACGGATAAAGAACAGTATAAAGGAGATTCCCATGAAAAATGTGATCGTTGGTCAGTCCGGCGGCCCTTCGTCGGTCATTAACAGCTCGCTGGCAGGCGTTTACTGCCGCGCGAAGGAGCTGGGAGCGGATAAAGTCTACGGCATGCGCAACGGCATCCAGGGCTTTCTGGATGAGCGCCTGGTGGATCTGGGCGAGATCTTAAAGAGCGAGGCCGAAGTGGAGATGTTAAAGAAGACGCCGGCCGCCTTCCTCGGTTCCTGCCGATTCAAGCTGCCGGATGCGGAGAAAAAACCCGAAGTGTTCGAGAAGATCTTCGCGCTCTTAAACAAGTATGAGATCAAGGTCTTTATCTATATCGGCGGCAACGACTCCATGGATACCATCCGCAAACTGGCGGACTACGGCCTGGCGACCGGGTCCGAGATCCGATTCGTCGGCGCGCCGAAGACCATCGACAACGATCTGGCCGAAACCGATCACACCCCCGGCTTCGGCAGTGCGGCGAAGTTTATCGCGACCATGGCCAAGGAAGCCATCCGCGACGAAGTCGTTTACAGCACGAACCGTACCATTTACGTCATGGAGATCATGGGCCGCAACGCCGGCTGGCTGACGGCTGCCGCCGCCCTGGCCCGCGGCGAGGACAATCCCGGCCCGGATCTGATCTATCTGCCGGAAGTCCCCTTCGACATGAATGCTTTCCTGGAGAAGGTCGGCGCGCTGCTCAAGAAGAAAAACAACATCATGATCGCCGTCTCCGAGGGCATCCATGATGACAAGGGCACCTTCATCTGCGAATACGCGGCAGCCGACAAGGCGGTCGATGCTTTCGGCCACAAGCAGATGGGCGGCACCGCGACGTATCTCTGCAGCGTCTGCGAAGAGAAATTCGGCTGCAAGACCCGCGCCATCGAGCTTTCCACGCTGCAGCGCTGCGCGGCGCACTTAGCGTCCCAGACCGACGTGGATGAGGCTTTTGCCTCCGGTGCCAAGGCGGTCGAAGCGGCGCTTTCGGGCCGTACGGCTTTAATGGCGACCTTAAACCGCGCCGGTGAGGATCCTTACCGCTGCGAGATCGACCTGGCCGACGTGCACTACATCTCCAACGTGGAGCGTCTGGTGCCGCGCGAATGGATCAGCGAAGACGGGGACGACGTGACGGAAGACTTTGTCCGCTATGCCCTCCCGCTCATCCAGGGCGAGAGCTGGCCGGTCATGGAAAACGGCCTGCCGAAGCACCTGGTGCTGAAATAATCCTGAAACCGGGTGCCAAAGGGGACGGTTCCTTTTGGCACGCGCGCGGGAGAGGATTTCTTCTTCTCCCGCGTTCTTTTTGTTTTACATTCCGCTTGTTTCGTGCTATAATTCTTTCGAAAAGAAGGCGCAGATTCCACGGCGTCTTATTTCCTGTCGCGGAGGTTCTGCATGTTTGAATATATCGCCCCCTGTCATTTCGGTCTGGAATCCGTGTGCAAACGCGAGATTCTTGCCTTGGGTTACGATATTTCAAAGGTGGAGGACGGCAAGGTCTTTTTCGAGGGCGACGCGGACGCCGGCATTTTAGCAAACCTGTCCCTGCGGACGGCCGAGCGGGTGCTTTTAAAGGTCGGGAGCTTCACGGCCCGGACCTGGGATGAGCTCTTTGAGGGAACGCGGGCGCTGCACTGGGAAGACTACCTGCCGCGGGACGCACGCTTCTGGGTGGCGAAGGCGGCGAGCATCAAAAGCGCGCTGTACAGCCCCTCGGATATCCAGTCCGTGATGAAAAAGGCCATGGTGGAGCGCTTAAAGAGCGCCTATCACCTGACCGTATTCCCGGAAAGCGGCGCTTCCTTCCCGGTGCGCGTGGTGCTGATGAAGGATGAAGTGACCGTCGGTCTGGATCTGTCCGGCGAATCTCTGCATAAGCGGGGCTACCGGAAGCTGGTGAGCAAAGCGCCGATCACGGAGACCCTGGCGGCGGCGCTGATCGATCTTACGCCCTGGCGGGCGGACCGGATCCTGGTGGATCCCTTCTGCGGCAGCGGCACTTTCCTGATCGAAGCAGCCTTAAAGGCGGCGAACGTCGCGCCGGGCATCGGCCGCAGCTTTACTGCCGAAACCTGGCCGCATCTCTTTCCGGAGAAGAGCTGGTCCGACTGGCGGGAGGACTTAAAAGCGGCCGAAGACCGGACTGTCGAGACGGAACTCCAGGGCTACGATATTGATGAAGACGTGATTCGCGCGGCGCGGGACAATGCGCGCCTGGCCGGGGTGGATCACATGATCCATTTCCAGGTCCGGGACGTGAAGGATCTGAGCCACAGCAAAAAGTACGGCTTTCTGATCACGAACCCGCCTTACGGCGAACGCTTGGAAGAGAAAGCCGCGCTGATGCCTCTTTATAAGACGCTGGGTGAGCGCTTTCACGCGCTGGATTCCTGGTCGGCCTACGTGATCACGTCCTTCGACGGGGTCGAAGCGGCCTTCGGCCGCAAAGCGGACAGGAACCGCAAGATCTACAACGGGATGCTGAAAACCTACTTTTACGAATTTCAGGGGCCGAAGCCGCCGAGAAGGTGACAAGCCGCCCTCACCCGTCACGGCTTTGCCGTGACACCCTCCCCCTCGTCAGGGGGAGGGCAGGAAAAAACGATGAAACAACTGATTTTAGCAAGTCACAACGCACACAAGGTCCGGGAGATCCGGGAGCTTTTAGAGGGGCAGCCGGTCGAGGTCTTAAGCCTTTCCGATATCGCCTGGACCGAAGAAATAGAAGAGAACGGCAGCTCCTTTGAGGAGAACGCACTGATCAAGGCGCGCCGCATCTATGCGGAGACCGGACGGGCCGTTCTGGCCGATGATTCCGGCCTGGAAGTGGACGCCCTGGATGGCGGTCCGGGCATTTATTCCTCCCGCTTCATGGGGGAGGAAACACCCTACGAGGAAAAGAATGCGGCCATCATTGCGAAGGTCGAAGGCCTGCCGGAAGAACAGCGCGGGGCGGATTTCCGCTGCGTGATGGCCTTTGTCTATCCCGGGCCGGACGGAAAGGCGGTGGAAAAGACCGCCGAAGGCCGCGTAAACGGCACGGTGGCGCATCAGACCGCGGGCGGCGGCGGCTTCGGCTACGATCCGCTCTTTTATCTGCCCGAGCGCGGCTGCACCATGGCCGAACTGAGCGAAGAAGAAAAGAATGCCATTTCCCACCGGGGGAGGGCCTTAAGGGCTGTCCTGCCGTTTATCCGGGAGTGGCTGACAGAAGATCAGCTTTCCGGAACGGAAAGCAACGAAACGGCCGGGGAGGCTGCCGTCAGCAGGGAAGAGCCTCCGATTCAGAAAGGAGGAAACATGCGAAGCGAGATCAATCTCCGCTCCTCAGACGACAAGACACAGCTGCGCGGCTATCTCTGGAAGCCGGAAGGCGAAGTCAAAGGCGTGATCCAGCTGGTCCACGGCATGGAGGAACATATCGTCCGCTATGACGAATTTGCACGCTGGCTGGCCAAAAACGGCTACGGCGTGATCGGCCACGATCACCTGGGCCATGGCGGATCCATCAATTCGGAAGAGGATCTGGGTTATTTTGCCAAAGAAAAGGGAAACCAGTGCGTGCTGCGCGACATGCACGCCTATACGCTCCGGGCAAGAAAAGAATTCCCGGACAAGCCGGTCTTCATGCTCGGCCACAGCATGGGGTCCTTCTTTGCCCGCCGTTATGTGAGCATCTATCCGCGCGATCTGGACGGCCTCATTTTAAGCGGCACCGGTCAGAAACCGTATCTGCTCGTGCACGGCGGCAAGCGGATGGCCAAGACCATCGCGGTCTTTAAAGGCGACCGTTACCGCAGCAAATTCATCGAAAAGATGGCGCTCGGCAGCCAGCCGCTGGAAAAATGGCTCTGCACCCGTCAGGAAGTCGTGGACTCCTACCGGGCCGATCCGCTCTGCGGGCAGCCTTTTACGGTCGGCGCCTATGCGAATTTCTTCCGCCTGCTCGAAGAGCTGGCGCTGGAAAAGGACAAGGACCGCGTGCCGAAGGATCTGCCGATCCTGCTGATCGCCGGCATGAAGGACCCGGTGGGCGACATGTCCAAAGGTGTCTTGAAAGTCTACAACCGCTATAAAGCCTGGGGCCTGACGGACGTGGACGCGATCTTCTACAAGGACGACATGCATGAGATCCTGAACGAAGCCGACCGCGAAGACGTCTTCCGCGACGTGCTCCACTTCCTGGATACGAGGGTGGAACGCAAATGACGATCCGCGAGCAGACCGAAGCCATCGAAGAGAAGATCTTAAGTCCCTATGCGGCCTTAAGCAAAAATTCGCTCGGCCGGGACCGGGAGGACGATCCCTGCCCGCTGCGCACCTGCTACCAGCAGGACCGCGACCGGATCCTGCACTGCAAGGCCTTCCGGCGATTGAAGGACAAAACGCAGGTCTTTCTGGCGCCGCAGGGAGCGCATTACCGCACGCGCCTGACGCACACGCTGGAGGTCCAGCAGATCGCACGGACCGTGGCGCGCGCGCTGCGCCTCAATGAAGACCTGACCGAAGCCATCGCCCTGGGGCACGATCTGGGGCATACGCCCTTCGGCCATGCCGGGGAGCGGGTCTTAAACGAGCTCTGCCCGGAAGGCTTCAATCACTACGATCAGGGCCTCCGCGTGGTGGAGCGGCTGGAAAAGGACGGAAAGGGCCTGAACCTGACCAAAGAGGTCCGGGACGGCATCCTGCAGCACCGCGTCGACGGCAAGCCCATGACGCTGGAAGGCAAGGTCGTGCAGCTTTCCGACAAGATCGCCTATATCAATCATGACATCGACGACGCCATGCGGGCCGGGCTCTTAAGTGAGGAGATGCTCCCGCGCGAATTTACCGCGGTCCTGGGCCATTCCGTCCGCGAACGGCTGGATACGATGGTGCACGGCATCATCGATTACAGCATCGGCAAGCCGAAGGTCGAGATGGCGCCGCGCGTCAAGGACGCGGTGACCGGCCTGAGGAACTTCATGTTCAACCACATTTACCTGCACAGCATCGCGAAAGCGGAGGAGGGCAAGGCCCAGGACCTTCTGCGGACGCTGTACGGCTATTACATCGTGCATGATCAGGAACTGCCGCACGAATACGTCGAGGCAGTTTGGATCTACAACGAATCCTGGAGCCGGGCGGTCTGCGATTATATCGCAGGCATGACCGACGCCTACGCCATCGAAAAATACAAGGAACTGTTCCTGCCCAAACCCTGGACGATGACGTAAGACGGTGAAAAGCCGCCCTCACCCGGCACAGCCTGAGGGCTGTGCCACCCTCCTCCGCGTCTGGGGGAGGGCAAGGGGGCGAACAGAGGAAATACTATGCCGCTGTATCCGGAAGAATTGATCGAGGAAGTGCGAAGCCGCAGCGATATCGCCGCGGTCATCGGCGCGCGCATCAAACTGACGCGCAAAGGCGCGAATCTCTGGGCCTGCTGCCCCTTCCACAACGAAAAGACCCCTTCCTTCTCCGTCTCTCCGGGCAAGCAGATGTACTACTGCTTCGGCTGCGGCGCCGGCGGCAACGTCATCACCTTCCTGATGAACTACGACAATATCAGTTTTCAGGACGCCATGACGGAACTGGCCGCCCGCGCCGGCATCACGCTCCCCGAACGGGAGATGAGCGAGGATGAGAAAAAGAAGGAGAGGACCCGTCAGCGCTATTTCGCCCTGAACGGCGAAGCTGCGAAGTACTTTTACTATTTGCTGCGGGATCCGGCCGGAAAGACGGGCATGGATTATTTCAGGCGCCGGGGGCTCTCGGAAGAAACGATGCGGCGCTTCGGACTGGGCTTCGCTTCCTCGCAGTATGACGATCTGTACCGTCATCTGAAAAAGAAGGGCTTTCAGGATGATGAAATGCTGGCCCTTTCCCTGATCCGCTTTTCCGAGGACCGTGGGGCGAGAGACTTCTTCTTCAACCGCGTCATGTTTCCGATCCTGGACCGCTCGAACCGGGTCATCGGTTTCGGCGGCCGGGTCCTGGACAGCAGCAAGCCGAAGTACATGAACTCGCAGGAAACACCGGTCTTTGACAAGGGCCGCAATCTGTACGGCCTGAATCTGGCGCGCTCCAGCCGCCGTCCTTACTTCCTCCTCTGCGAGGGCTACATGGACGTGATCTCCCTGCA
>JAFZRH010000077.1 GCA_017619975.1 Lachnospiraceae bacterium
CTAAATTCTCGTTTATCTCCTTGTTTAATTCCTCCTTTAGCGCCAATGCGAAATATAAATCACCAATTTTTCTCTGCACCTCCATGGGGGGAACAGGTATTAATAATTGGTCAAGGAACTGCTTCTTAAAGTGAGGAATAACATCCCCCACACTGGTGTTTGCAATTTGTTCTTGTATTTCCCTGCTACGCAGAACCACCAGAAGGAACCTGTTATACATCAGCTTCGGGTTGGCCCTTAATGCAATCATGTCTTGTGCTATACAAAAATCTATAGGGTCTGGAACCATACAGGTCCTACCAGGGGTTCCTTTGCATACAAAGATTATGTCACCGGGTATAGGATGCGCTCTAAACCAATTCCGATAGGTCTCTTCCGAGAGAAAACGAACCTTCTCATAAGAAGGATAGAGGTTCTCGTTACGAATACAATTCGTAGCTATCAAAACATGGTTTCCGCCATCGGATGTAGGGACTGTTTTTCCGCGATTGTCAACGATGAAGGAAAGCAACTCCGGCAATGGTATTCTTTTGTAATCAGTCCAGATGTTCATCTGCATGCCTCCTCGTAATCAGTATCCAAGTTTGCCCAACTTTGACCTAATTTCCGTTTCCAGCGCTTGCGATTTATCGAACAGCTCATATAATTCTGATGTCAATCTTGCCATTTTTTCTTCAAACGGTTCGCCATCATCTTCTTGGTCTTCTATACCAACGTAACGTCCTGGTGTCAAAATATAGTCTTGCTTCGCGATCTCTTCCGTAGTGGATACCGCGCAGAACCCTTTTTCATCCGCCAAAGTACCATCAACAAATGTTTTGTATATTCCAGCAATCGTTTGTATATCTTCTTCTGTCAGTTCTCTCAATTTCCGGCTGACCATCGTGCCCATTTTCCGGGCATCGATGAACAGCGTTTTTCCTGGTTGCTTTTTCTGTTTATTCAGGAACCACAGCGACACGGGAATTTGTGTTGTGTAGAACAACTGCGTCGGCATGGCGATAATGCACTCGACCAGATCGGCATTGATGATGTTTTTCCGGATTTCTCCTTCTCCGCCAGACTGAGAAGAGAGAGACCCGTTTGCGAGCACCATACCAATTTTTCCGGCAGGCGCCAGATGATGAATCATATGCTGTAGCCACGCAAAGTTTGCGTTGCTTGCCGGAGGCATGCCATACTGCCAGCGCACATCATCCTTCAGCTTATCGGCACCCCAATCAGAAAGATTGAACGGGGGATTTGCCATGATATAATCCGCCCGCATCGTCGGATGTCTGTCATCAAGGAAAGTGTCTGCCGCATAAGAGCCAAGATCCGGTTCAATACCACGGATTGCAAGATTCATTTGAGCCATCTTCCAGGTTGTAGGATTGGAGTCCTGGCCGTAAATGGCGATATTATTGATATTTCCACTGTGGCTCTCAACGAATTTTGCAGACTGGACAAACATGCCACCACTACCGCAACACGGATCGTAAACGCGTCCTTTGAATGGCTGAAGAACCTCTACGAGAGTTCTCACAACACAGGAAGGCGTAAAGAATTCGCCGCCGCGTTTTCCTTCCTGCTCGGCGAACATAGATAAACAGTATTCATAAGTCCGGCCGAGAATATCTTTTTCGTTTCCATGTTCGATCATCTGAACGTTCGTGAACAGATCTACAACATCTCCCAGGCGACGTTTATCAAGCTCGGGTCTGGCAAAGTTTTTCGGAAGAATATCCTTCAGGCGTTTATTTTCTTTCTCGATGGCACGCATGGCATCATCTATAACTACTCCGATTTCGGGAGTGTGAGCCTTAGATGCAATCTCACTCCAACGTGCGCCTACCGGAACAAAGAAGATCCCTTCAGACGTATACTCATCAATGTCTTCTTCAAAACCGTCGCCTTCATTGAGAAGCTCCTGATACTTTGCCTCAAAACGATCAGAGATATATTTCAGAAAGATCAATCCTAAGACAACGCTCTTATATTCTGATGCATCCATGTTTCCGCGAAGGACACATGCGGCATCCCAAATCTGTTTTTCAAACCCGATATCCGCGGTAATCTTTTCAGCCATTGTTCTTTCCCTCATCGATTTCTTTTAGGATTCTTTGCTTTTCGTCATACTCGTCAAGGTATAAGGTCAAAGCTCTCTCAACTGCAACCGTTTTTGCTTGGCCTGCATCTTCCGAGAAGCGATCCAATCTGTCATAAATCGAACTGTCAATGCAAACGTTCAGGTAAGTTCCGTTTTTCTTCGGCCTTGCCATCGTTAGTCCTCCAATCATCAGAAAGTGATTTGAAAATATCATACCACAATATACTACGTTATACAACATTTTCCCACGAAACACTAATAACTGTTTGGAATATTTTGGCTATTCTCGTGACCTCGTTATTGCGAGGCCTTTTTTCTGTCAAACGAGTACCGGTGAGTGCCACCAGGTATTATTTCAAGAACTTTTCAAAAAACCCTAAATTTTAGCCCTTTTTCTGGACTGCTTAATGAGAGGACTTTGTGAGTTAACGACTCGAAAGCACTCCTGGCACCTTGACAACTGAATAGCTGCTAACCAAGGGCGAAGGTCCCTTGGTCGTTCTGGTTTCAACAAGTGCCCACAGGTATTATTTTCAAAAATCTCGTAAAGGGGCTTAAATTTTGGCCTTTTTCGCTGGCTATTTAGTGAGAGGGTATATGCTCTCGCAGCACCTTAACAACATAATAGCCGGCTGCATCCGAAGATACGACATTGCTAGGATGCGGTTTTACCGCCGAGCGATGAGATCCTCGGGCAGGGAACCAAGCTAGTGGCTTCTATGAGGCTTGATCTTCATTCGAAGCTGCGAATGACTTTCTAACGGCGGGACAAGGTTCACGGTTCTGACAGGTGTCAGCGAGTATTATTTTCTGATTCTTTCAGAAAAGGTAAAAAAACGACCTTTCCCGTGGGCTATTAGTGAGGGGGTATGGTGTCGAAACCCTCTCTCAGCACCTTGACAACTGAATAGCTGGCTGCAGCCGAAGATACGACATTGCCAGGACGCGGTATTACCGCTGAGCGATGCGACGCTGGAGAGATCCTCGGGCAGGGAACCAAACTGCGGGCAGTGTAAAAGGTATCTAAAAAGTTAGGCCATGGCTCAGAAGTTCATACGGGTATGTACGGGTATTATTTTCTGAAACCCGCAACAGACCGTTAACTTTTAGCCTTTTTCGAGGCCTACCTTATGGAGGGGTATCTATGATGCTCACTTAAGAAAACAAGTTTTTCAAAAAGTTTTAGCTTTTTTGATACTTTTGGGGCCCTCTCGCTGGCTACCAGTTGAGAGAGGTTCGCACGGCCCTCTCAGGCACCTTGACAACTGAATAGCTGGCTGCAACCGAAGATACGACATTGCCAGGACGCGGGTGGCGGACCGCCGAGCGATGCAACGCCGGAGAGATCCTCGGGCAGGGAACCAAGCTGCAGGCAGTGCAAAAGGTATCTAAACATTTCGGCCACGGCTCAGAGTTCATACGGGTACGTGCGGGTATTATTTTCTGAAACTCGCCTCAGACCCTTAAAATACGGCCTTTTTCGAGGCCTACCTTATGGAGGGGTATCCATGATGCTCACTTAAGAAAAATAGTTTTTTCAAAAATCCTGATTTCTCTTTACTTTTGGGGCCTTCTCACTGGCTACCAGTTGAGAGGACTTTTCATGAGCCGATGAAGAAAGGAGGACGAGCCATGAAAAAAACTTAGAAAAATCTGGGGGAACATGCATAATTTGGCCTTTCTCGTGCTCTAGCACTTGGGGGGACAAATGCAGAGCTGCCCCTCTCGGCACCTTGACAACTGAATAGCTGGATGCAGCCGAAGATACGACATTGCCAGGACGCGGATGGCGGACCGCCGAGCGATGCGACGCCGGGGTGAGACTCCCGGGCAGGGAACGGAGCTGCAGGCAGCGCAAAACAAGAAAGGAGGAAACTACAAAATGAAAACACAGAAGGAGAAACACAATGCCATTCACAGAACTTGAAACAATGGACGCCAGTGATGTCTACTACGACACTACCCCGGAGCCGCCAGCGCTGATCAGCGGGATCCTGCCATGCGGACTGACGACGCTCGCCGGAGATTCCAAAATCGGAAAAAGCTGGCTCATCCTCTGGCTTTGCCTGCAGATTGCCAAAGGAGAACCAATCTGGGGCGTTCCGGTTGAGAAACGCACTGTCATCTATCTGGCTCTGGAGGATAGCCGATGGCGTCTCAAAAAACGGATGCACCTGCTGACTGAGGATCCGCCGGACAATCTGGTCATCAGTTTCAGCTGCGGCATGATCGGACAGGAACTGGAGGATCAGATCCGGGCTGAACTGAAGAAACATCCGGACACAGCAATCATTTTCATCGATACCCTGCAGATGATCCGTGACAATGCCGCCGGAGGCGGCAATGCCTACGCGAAAGACTACAAGGATCTGACGTCTCTGAAAAAGCTGGCGGATGAAAAGCAAATCGGGATCTTTTTGGTTCATCACACCAGGAAAGGACCGGTCAGTGACAATCCGTTCGATGACATGAGTGGGACGAAAGCGCTGCAAGGCGCAGCCGACACGAACTGGAGTCTTCGGAAGGACACCCGCTTCGGGAACATGGCGACCCTGAGCATTACCGGCCGGGATGTAGAGGAAAAGCAGCTGAGGCTGAAGAAAAACGGTGTCGTCTGGGAGTGCGAAGAGACGCTGGACAGTGTAGGCATCTGGAGAAGCCGGATCCCGGAATGGATCTTCAAAGTTCCGGAACTGGTTCTTGACCGGGGACACTTTATCGGTACGATCTCAGAACTGCTCGAAAAGCTGGAAATAACGGATTTGAAGCCCAATGTGGCCAGCAAAGAACTGGCTGAATTTGCCAATGACGTCCTGGCTCCGCTAGATATGGAAATCATAAGCCACCGGTATTCCTATGCGCGGAAATACATGATCCGGATCAAAAACGGCTATGACGCACATGACGAAAATGACGCAAAAAAGCGTAGGGAAAAGCTCGCGGCAATGCGTGGGGACACCGTCAGTTCTGCTTCGGAAACGGCAGGGAATGATAGCGACGTTCCGCTGTCTGAAACAGCGTCATCGCCGTCATTACCGTCACCGGCAAAGGATAAAGGATTCAAGGAGATCGGGCCCGATGATGACATCCCATTTGACATCTGAGCCCTTGGCTACACACCGCTTTCAAATCCGTAAGGATAGCGAGCATGGGGTTTGTAAAGCCATCCGGCTTCCAAACCGCCCCGTCCTTCAGGACGCAAGGGGACATCCCCTGGTACCCCGTCCGCGCAAGCGGGCATCAACCATACCACCTCAAAAAGAAAGGAGAAAAGGAATGACAATGAGGAAACGCACCCAAGAAATCAACGTCAGGGTCTATCCGACCGAGAGGCTGCTTCTCGCCAGGAAGGCCAAAAGATGCGGCATGAACCTGTCCGAGTACCTGCGGACGGTCGGCAAAGGCGCCACAGTGCACGAAGCGCCGAAGGAGGAACTGAAGGAGGCATACCTGATCGTAACCAAGATCCAGGATTTCTATGAAGGCGATCCGGACCCGTACTCGGTCAGGCTTTGCCAGGCAATGAACCGCGTCGGCGATCTGCTGATGACGGTCTACTACGGAAAGGAGGAAAACGATGGCAGTAACGAAGATCTGGGCGATCCACGACAGTCTGAGCCGTGTGACTGACTACTGCAGCAATCCGGAAAAAACCCGGATGACCGATCTGGAGCAGGTCCTGATGTATGCGAGCGATGCCGAGAAAACGAGGGAGGCCGGCGAGGAATCCTTCGCGGTGACAGGTATCAACTGCAAGCCGGAAACAGCGGCGCAGGAAATGGCTGCCGTGCAGCAGCGTTTCGGAAAAGAAGGCGGGAACGTCGCCTATCACGCTTACCAGTCTTTCAAGCCCGGCGAGGTCACGGCAGAGCGCTGTCACCGGATCGGCGTGGAACTGGCCCGCCGCTTATGGGGCAATGAGTATCAGGTGCTGGTGGCAACCCATTTCAACACCGGGACCTATCACAACCACTTCGTGATCAACGCGGTGAACATGTGGACCGGGAGAAAGCTGGAAGCAAAGTTCGGCGTCTACTACCGGATGCGGGAAGCTTCGGATCAGATCTGCCGGGAATGCGGCCTGTCCGTTGTGGAGGATCCGCAGCCGCACAAGACGCCACGCGCCATCTACTTTGCCGAGAAAAACGGTGAGCCGACGAACTGGAACCTGATGCGGGAAGTTCTGGACGAAAGTCTGTCCATTGCCAGCAACTACAGCGAGCTTCGGCAGATTCTGAAAAAGAAGGGCTACTTTCTGGATTATGACCCGAGGCACAAGTATGTGACCATCCGGTCCCTGAATGCCAAAAAGCCCGTCCGTACCCACCGTTTAGGCGACGAATACACAAAGGAAGCGATGGCGGAGCGTATGGAACAGAACGAGGACGTCCCGGAGGCTCGAAGGGCATTCTACGCGCTCACAGAGCACAATGCATACTGGTATCGCCGGGAGCATGAGCCGAAACCGGAGTACTTCCGTTTCCGCGCTTTCTACCGGGAAGCGCTTCGGGCTACTACTATCGAACTGGTGTTCCGTTGTCTGGCCATCATTCTCGGGTTTGCGCCGATCGAGAAGGAAGTATACCGCAAACCGCTCTCTCCCGAGTGCCGCGAAGCCTGCCGCAGGCTGGACCGCTACACGGCGGAAATCACGCTGAGCAGTCAGGAAAAGTTCCAGGATCGCGCAGATGTGGAACGCTTTATCAGCACCACCGAAACCGAGATCTCCGAGCTGACGCAGGCACGCGAGAAGGTCCGCAATCAGCAGAAAAGCTGCAAGGATCCGATGCAGACGAAGGAACTGAGGATCCAGTGCACTCATCTGACGCAGGGGCTGGTGCAGCTGCGGAAGCGCAGGAAGACCGCCAAATGGATTATGGAGGACTATGCCAAAGCCCGCGAGCTGATCGGGTGCGAGTACAGGAGCCGGGTACTGAATGATCCGTATCTGACGGACAAAGAAAAACAGACACTGCGGGGCGAGTCAGTTCCGCAGAAAGACTATGAACGATGAAAGGAGCAGCAATGAAAGAAAGAACCAAGATCGATCTGGGATTCACCGCGTACGACGAAATGTTTATGACGGACGCGGAGCGGGCTCAGATTCGGAAACCTGTCGTGGAGGAAATCCCGATCAAAGATCTGCATCCGTTTCAAAATCACCCGTTTCAGGTCAAGGCGGACGAAGAAATGGAACGCTTAAAACAGAGCATCGCCCAGTCTGGCGTTCTGGTGCCGGCGCTGGCCAGAAAACGAAAAGAAGGCGGCTATGAGCTGATCAGCGGGCATCGCCGCATGGCTGCCTGCAGGGAACTCGGACTGAAAACCCTGCCGGTCATCATCCAGGATCTGACGGATGAAGAAGCTATCGTCACGATGGTGGACGCCAATCTGCAGCGGGAACACATTCTGCCGTCGGAGAAAGCATTTGCCTACAAGATGAAGATGGAGGCCTTAAGCCGCCAGGGAGCGCGGACAGACTTAACTTCGTTGCAGGTTGCGACAAAGTCCGACACGGCGGCTGAGATCGGGCGGGCAGACGGTGACAGCCGTGATCAGGTCTATCGCTACATCCGTCTGACGAACCTGATCCCCGAACTGCTGAAACTGGTCGATGAAAGCAAGATTGCCCTTACTCCGGCCGTAGAGCTTTCCTACCTCAAACAGGACGAGCAGCGGGCACTGCTCGAAATGATGGAGTATGAAGGCGCGACTCCGTCGCTGTCGCAGGCTCAGCGTCTCCGCCGCATGAGTCAGGAAGCGCGGGTAAGCGAAGAAGACATCCTCGCCGTACTGACCGAAATTAAGAGCAATCAAAAGGAAATGATACGGGTGCCGGTTGATGATGTACGGAAGTTTTTCCGCCCGGGCACCTCCATTAAACAGATGTCGGAAACAGTTGTCAAGGCTGTGGAATTTTATGCCCGGCATCTGGAACGTCAGCGGGCGAACCGCGACGCACGCTGAGAAAGGAGGCAAAAGAATGACGAAAGCAGAACTCGCGGAACTGTACAAAGTGATGTTCCCGGAATACCCGGACATCGTAACGGTCCCGCAGGTCCAGACGATGCTCGGCGTCAGCCGGCATATGGTCTACGATCTGATAGGTGACGGCTGGATCCCGGCCCTGAAGATCGGAAATGCTTACCGGATCCCGAAGATCAACGTGATCAACTACGCGCTGGCTCCGAAGGACATGAAGAAACAGGGATAAAACGGATCATAAGTCACTGATCCGGATTCGATCCCAAGTGGCGCACTGGACAGAGATTTTCCGGCTGGCTATACTTTCGTACAGTCCGAAGGAGGTGTCTGTCCGGTGCTGTCATACCAAGAAAGGAGGATAACAAATGACAGCAGGACACCTGCAAATCAAGAAAGGCAACTATTATGCGGTGCTGACCTACGTCACCGCAGACGGAAAACGGAAACAGCCGTGGATCCCATTGGGAATCCCGGCTACAAGAGGAAACAAGAAGAAAGCGGAGGAAGCGCTGATCAAACTGCGTTGCGAGTACCGCCCGCCCAGGGAAGACCTGGTCGGCTTCGATCTTCAGCCGGATATGCTCTTTGCCGACTTCATGGAAGCCTGGCTGGAGGTCATCCGCAGCACGGTCGAGGAGACGACCTTCTCATCCTATTCACAGTTGGTAAAGGGAAAGATCGTCCCTTATTTCCGGAAGACGGGCATCACGCTGGAACAGCTGCAGGCGCGGCACATTCAGACCTTCTACATGAGAGAGCTGAGGACGGTTTCTCCGAACACGGTGATCCACGAGCATGCCAACATTCACAAGGCGCTGAAATACGCGTTCCGGATGGACCTGATCCCGAGCAATCCCGCCGACAAGGTGGAAAGGCCGAAGAAGACCCGCTACGTCGCGGACTACTACAAGATGGATGAACTGGAGAAGCTGTTTGAGGTGACAAAGAATCATCCGCTCTCGCTGCTGATCCAGATGACCGCCTTCTACGGTCTGAGACGGAGTGAAGTGATCGGGCTGAAGTGGAGCGCCGTGGATTTTGACCGGAACACGATCACGATCCGGCATACCGTGACGGAAGCCAAAACAGACGGGAAGCGTGTACTGGTCGCGGCGGACCATGCGAAGACCAAGTCGTCGTTGCGGACGCTGCCGCTGGTCGCCGGCTTCAGGGAGAAGCTTCTTGCCCTGCGGGTGCAGCAGAAGGAGAACATGAAGATCTGCGGCGAGAGCTATATCACGGCTTACAAAGATTATATCTTTGTGGATCCGATGGGCGGTCTGTACACGCCGGATACTGTCTCCACCAACTTCTCGTCCATCCTGAGCAGCAACGGGCTGCGGCATATCCGCTTTCATGACCTCAGACACAGCTGTGCATCCCTGCTGCTGGCGAACGACGTTCCCATGAAGCAGATCCAGGAATGGCTCGGTCACAGCGACATCAGCACCACCGCGAACATTTACAGCCATCTGGATTTCAAGTCCAAGATCACGTCGGCGAATGTGATGGATGGCGTGCTGGATCTGCCGGAGGGAAATGCCCCGGGATGGGTGCTGAAAATGCCTGAAAAGTGAAAAAGCGAATTTGAAGAATATTAAGTTGTAACGGCGGCTGACAAAAGATTTGAAAGCGGATTCTTAAGAAAAGAAAGGCCGTTTTGAGGGCAAAAAAAGAAGGCAGAACGCCGAAAATCGTTGTCCTGCCTACATATTTTGAAGCGCAGCGGGAGGGATTCGAACCCCCGTGCGGTTGCCCGCAAACTGATTTCGAGTCAGCCCCGTTATGACCACTTCGATACCGCTGCCTGTATGTTAATGCGTCAGTTTTCCGGCTTCGTGCAGCGCGGGCCAAAATCGATGCGCTGTACAAATGCAAGAACTTTACGCAAGAACTATTAAATTTTCAAAGATTCGAGCCGTCGAAAAACCTTGATATTTCAACGGTTTTCGGCGGACGAAACGGCCTGGGGCCGGAATGATTTCGAGTCAGCCCCGTTATGACCACTTCGATACCGCTGCATGTATGTTAATGCGTGAGTTTTCAGGGTGTGCCGCAGAGCCGGAAAAATACGGTGCTCCGCACAAACGCAAGAACTTCACGCAAGAACTATCTAAATTGTCAAGATTCGAGCCGTTGAAAACCCTTGATTTTCAACGTTTTTCAGCGGACGAATAAACAGAACACCCGTTCGATTTCGAGTCGGGGCCGTTATAACCTCTTCGATACCGCTGCATCTATGTTAATGCGCTGCTTTCCTGACTGCCACGAAACCCATAAAAAATGCCGTTTCAGGAGCTTTTGTTCTTTAGGCAAGAAAAACAGGCAAGAACAAGCTAAATTTTCAGAATTCGATCTATCAAAAAAGTTGAAATATCAACATTTTTGACCGGACGGGACGACCGAACACCTGTTCGGTTTCGAGTCAGCCCCGTTATGACCACTTCGATACCGCTGCATTTTTTCTCTTGAAGTAACGAGAGGGTGAAAATGCTTTGTCAGCCCCGTTATGTCCCGGCGCGGTGCCCGAAATGAATTTCGCTTCGCTCATTCATGTCGACCGCTGCCGATCCTTTTTGCTCGCTTCATCCGCCACCGGCGGCGCTCGCAAACGTCACCACTTCGATACCGCTGCCTGTGTGCCGCACCTGACGGTGAGCACGATATTTATGAGAAAGGGCCGGTTCTCAGTACCGGGACCCTGTTAAGAAAAAGAACAGCTTTCGCCGTTCTTTTCTCGCAGTCCGTAGGGGAATCGAACCCCTGTTTCCGCCGTGAGAGGGCGGCGTCTTAACCGCTTGACCAACGGACCAGGCAACAATCGAGGCGACAAGATTTGAACTTGCGACCTCTGCGTCCCGAACGCAGCGCTCTACCAAGCTGAGCCACGCCTCGTTGCCTTGAAGAGTATAGATGTTTTACCGGAGTTTGTCAACTGTTTTTTGAAAAAAGATTCTCGCCGGAATCTTCCATAATTTCCAGGTGATCATCGAAGATTTTAATCTTCCCGGCTTTCAGCAGATGACCGGCCGCACGCTTAAAAGCGTTCTTGCTCATCGACAGCTCAGTCTGGATCATGGCGGCGTCTGACTTGTCGCCGATCCCCAGAATGCCGCCCGCCGCCTGCAGGTGCTCCAGAATTGTTTTGCCGTCGGGGTCGATCTGCGCGTATGCTTTTTTCCGGGGTGACAGGTTCAGTTTGCCGTCCGGCCGTTTCCGGATCACCCGCGCATCGACCGTATCGCCCGGTTTCAGATTCTCATAAAGCTCCTGCCGGGGGATCAGGCCGAAATACTTGTCATCCACTGCCACAAACGCACCGATTTCACGGCTGAGGGCATACACGGTCCCTTTCACCTTATCATCCTTCTCGTACGGGGAATCCGACTGAAGCAGCTTGTCGATCCGCATACTGGCAGCCAGCCGGCCGGACTTGTCCAGATACAAGGTCACCAGGATCTCCTGCCCTGCCTTCAATTCGCCGGCCGTTTCCTTAAACGGCAGAAACAGATCCTTGGGGAGGCCCCAGTCCAGAAACGCCCCGATATTGCTGAGCGCTTTCACCTTCAGCAGCGCCAGCCCGCCCAGTTCCAGCGCCGGTTTCAGCGTCGTGGCGATCGGTCTGTCTTCAGAATCCTTATAGAGAAAAACCTGCAGAAGATCTCCTTCCCGCGTGCCTTCCGGGACCTGTTTCTGCGGCAGCAGCACGGTTTCCCGTCCACCGCTCTCCCGCAGATAAACTCCGGCGTCCGCAAAATGGTCTGCAACCAGGATCTGTGTTTTTCCGAGTAAAAGCATTGCCTGTCTCCTGTCCCGTAATTCGGGGATCAAAAAAGCCGTGCGCACAACACGGCTTTGCTCGCAGGGCTACAAGGATTCGAACCTTGAAATGACGGAGTCAGAGTCCGTTGCCTTACCGTTTGGCGATAGCCCTTTGCACCTGTTTTCAAGTGACGATGAGGATTATACAACCTGTTTTTCTAAAAAGCAAGGACTTTTTTCACTTTCCGAGAAAAAAGTTTTGAGTCAAAGAGCGGCAGCCGGAACACACAAATCCCGGCTGCCGCTTCCTGATACCGACCGATCCCGGCTTACAGCAGACCCAGCTCCGCCTTCATGGCTTCGAGTTCGGAATCCACCTTGCTGTTGACGATCGCTTCGTGATAGCGCTCTTCGGCAGCCCAGGTCTCGTCCACCGGCTCCAGCTGCAGCTCGGCCATGGCATTGGCCTGATCCAGCATATGATCGACCTTTTCTTCGATGCGGGCAAACGCGCCGAGAGAAGCTTCAGCCTTGTTGGCCGCGGAATTCTTGGCCGCCTCGTTGACCTTTTCCTGTGCCTTGGCGATCTTCAGCTTGGCTTCGATGATGGTCTTGCGCTGCTGCAGATCCTGCAGATCACGGACCAGCTTGTCATGCATCTGACGCATCTTGGCGGAATTGGAAGCCGCTACGTCGTACATCTGCTGCAGAGACTCGCCGATCTCTTCCAGAGACTGTTTCTTCTTGATGAAGATCTTGGCATCCGCCTCGTTGCCGGCAGCCAGCGCCTTCTTGGCCAGATTGGTGTATTTTTCGATCTCTTCCTGATTGGCGATCAGGTTTCTCTTCGCCTTGGCTTCATCCGCCATCACGGAAGCGGTCTCGCGCTTCACTTCCGCCAGATCCCCGGTCAGTTCCCGAAGGTACTGCTCGATCATCTTCTGCGGATCTTCCGCTCTGTCAAGAGCGGCGTTGATGTTGGAAGAAATGATGTCTTTAAAACGTGATAAAATTCCCATAGTCTGCTCCTTTGCCTTAGGTTCTTATATTCACGGAAGTCGGCTTGGACTGCCTGTCCGTATTGTACGGAAAATGAATGCATTCGTCAAGTTTTCCTGACATTGTTCACATAAAATTCATGCGGCGCTTCCGCTTCCTGTTCCTGCGCTTTCTGAAGGGCGGCCCGTTCCCGTGCCTCCTCTTCTTTTCTCTTCCGCCAGGCCCGTCTGAAATCCACCGCCGTTATGACGGCGATCGTGACAAGGATCAGAACCAGGATAACGATCCACGCGCTGCGGTTTTTCACGGACATGATATTGTTGGCCGTGTTTCGGAAAACGTCGGAAAGCATCCGGGCTTCCCTGCCCTCATAATCACCGTCCGCGCGGGCCGCCTCATAGTACTGACGGAGGATCGACAAGGCTTCTTCATCGATGACCGAAGCGGCCGCCTGGCCGGTTTCAAAACAGAGAAGATCTCCGCTGACAAGGCGTTCATTCCGGAAGATGACCAGCAGCAGATGCCCTTCGTCTTTAAACAGCGTCCGGTACAGCGATTTGGTATAGGCCTGCAGCTCCTCCCGGCTTACCGTCACGCTGGCAAGGCCGATATTGTTGGTCAGATACAGATACGGCTGTACGCCGGTCTCCTGATAGAAGTATTTCAGTCCTTTCTGCACCGTGCTGTTGTTTTTCCCCAGCCAGTTCAGATTGTCGGTATAGTAAGCGGTTTCTATGACGCTGCCTTCCGGCAGCCGGTTTCTCTTCCTGAGAGAAAGAGCCGCACCGCCCTCCGAGGCCGCCGATACGGAACTGCAGGAGACCGCCAGAAGCGCTGTGGCCAGAATCAGTCCGAGAGCCGTACCGAGCCAGAGCCACAGCTTTTTTGCATCCTGCCGCTCCTCTTCCGTTACCGTTCTCCGGAGATTCCCGGCCCGGGATCTCATTTTGCGTCTCCTTCCGCGCCCGGCACGACACGGGTGCCGTCACGCCAGATCCGCTCCAGATCGTACCACATCCGATCTTCCTTCGAGAAGATATTGACCACGACGTCGCCGTAATCCAGCAGGACCCAGCGTCCGCCGCGCAGGCCTTCCCGACTGCGGCAGGGCACCCCCAGCTTATCCATGCATTCCTCCACCGCATCTACCAGGGCGTCAACGTGCGGCGTATTGTTTCCGTGCGTGATCAGAAAATAATCTGCCAGATCACTGACTTTACGGATATCGATGACGGAGATATCCTGCCCCTGTTTGTCGGAGAGCGCAGCATAGATCCGTTCCATTTGTTCTTTCGGGCTCAATTCCATAATATACTCCTCGTTTTCTGCGTTACCGGACGCTTTTGGTACGGTAATAATCGATGACCTCAAGCGTAACGGCATCGATGTCTTCCCCGCGGGATTCCAGATAGCGGACGGTGTTTTCCGCCATGAAGCTCACCGCCTGATCCAGGTCTGTATAGGCGATCCGGCGGGCTTTGTCCAGATTGACCATCTGCCCGCGGAAAGGTTCGATATAGTCTGCCACATAGATCACTTTTTCCAGCTCGGTCATGCCGGGACGGCCGGTGGTATGCCAGCGGATCGCGCTCAGGATTCCCTCGTCGGTGACGCCGAAGAGACGGCGGGCGATCTGCGCGCCGGCCGGCGCATGTGCTAGCGCGTTCATGGAGTTGTGTTCCGTCCTGCCGCAGTCATGCAGCAAACCTGCCAGTCTGGCCTTCTCCAGCGGAACGTTGCGGTAAGCATCGGCCAGCATCATGGCCATATGCATGACCCCGAGACTGTGCCGGACCCGTTTCGGATTCAGCATCCGCGTCAGCTTTTCATAATAGCTCCGTTCCTCCGCGGTTGCCTCGCAGCGGTCAAGGATCTCCTCATTGCTCAGTTCGGTCAGCGGATGATACAGATGATGGGCTTCCATATAGTCGAAAACGCCCGGCGGCAGCTGCTCCGGACGAATCGTGCCGTTCAGATAATCCTGACGGATCTGCGTAGAAGAAACGGGGATATTGTCCCAGGGAATAAAACGGACGTCGGCGCCGTAACGCTCGCGCAGCTGGACTGCGGTCTGCTGCAGGGAAGCATCCGAGACCTGTTCACGCCGGCCGGCGACCAGCAGGATCACCGCGTTGCAGATCAGCTCCGGTTCCTCCCAGTACTTGAGGCTGTTCAGCGTATCCGCCCCGACCACATAGTACCAGACAACTTCCGGATAAGTCGCGTTCAGCTGCGCGAAGGTTTTGGACGTATAGGTCGATCCGGGCTGCGCGCATTCCCAGTCGGAAAAAATAAATTTCTCCTGCCCGCGGATGGCCAGCTTCACCATCGCTTCCCTGTGAAATTTCTCGGCCCGCTGCCCCAGCACCGAACGGTAGTTGTTCGATCCGGAGGGCATGAACCAGACCTCATCCAAACGCAAAGCGGCCAGGGCTGCGCGTCCCAGCTGAAAATGTCCGTTGTGGATCGGATCAAAGGTCCCGCCCACTACGGCGATATGCTTTTCTTCTCTGTTCACGGTAATTCAATCACCTTTTTTGTCTTGGAGGGGCGGTACAGAACGATTTTGCGCCCGATGACCGTCACCACCTGCGAGCGGCTGCGCCCGGCCAGCGCGTCCGCCACGTTGCGAAGATCGTCGAAACAGTTTTTCAGAACGTTGATCTTGACCAGTTCTCTGGCTTCCAGTGCTTCACCGACAGCCGTTACCAGTTCCGGTGTCAGACCCGATTTTCCTATTTGGAACAGCGGCGTTTGTGTCGCTGCCAGCTTCATCAGATAACTGCGTTGCTTACTTGTCAGTTCAGTCATAACTGCCCTTTCTGCCGGCTTTTTACAGCCATGGTTTCCGAACAAAGAATAGCATGAAAAGATTCGAATTGCAAGAAGACCGGGGACTTTCCCTTACGCCCAGGCGTCATTGGCCTCCTCCGGCTGCGGTTTCTGCACCGGGGGAGCGGGATCCGGCGCGGCGGATTCCGGCACTGCAGGTTCCGGCGGTCCGGATTCCGGCGGCGTCTCCGCCGTTCCGGCCTGCTTGTTCTTTCTGGCTTCCAGCAGAGGCATCAGGTATTCCCGATACGTGAAGTCCAGGATCGCGACGACGGGGATCGCGATCAGGATCCCGATGATCCCGAACATGCGGCCGCCCACGACGATCCCGACCAGGATCCACAAGCCGGATACGCCCAGCGTGTCTCCGAACAGCTTCACCTTGATATAATAGGGATCCAGGGTCTGCAGAACGATGGTAAAGATCAGAAATGCCAGGGCATACCAGGGTTTGACAAGCACCAGCACAAACGCGCCGATCGCAGCGCCGAAAATGGGGCCGAAGGTCGGCACCAGGTTGAAGACCGCTACCACAAAAGAGACCAGGCCGATATAGGGCATGCCGCAGATCGCCATAAAGATGGCATTCGCGCCGAAAATGATCAGGCTGTCCAGCAGATTGCAGACGATATAGCGGTGCAGGATGGCGTGGCACCGCGCGAGGAAGATGGACAGTTTCTCATAGCGTTCCGCTTTCATGCACGACTGGAGCAGTTTTTCCAGTCCCGCTTTGAGCGTATCCTTGGAAGCCAGGAAATAGATGGAAAGCATAAACGCGATCGCGATATCGGCGACCTGCCGTCCGGCGCTGGCCGACGTGGAAAGAATCACCTGGATATTGTCCGTGATATATTTCATGACCGTCGTGATGGTCGTCTCGGATGAATTGATAAACTCCTGCAGATAGGGGATTGCCGTGGCAAGGCCCCACTTTTCCAGCAGTTCGTTGAGGGTCCTGGCATAATCCTTTAAATTCCCCGCAAAAGTGAAGACGCTGTCGATCAGCTGCGGGATCAGGGTCATCAGCAGGAAGGAAAGGATCAGGAGAACCGTCAGGAAAGCCGCCGTTGTGGATAAAGTGCTTTTGACTTTGGTCTTTTTGATCTTTACAAAGACCTTATCCCGGAAAAAGCGGGCCAGGGGATTGACCAGATAAGCGATGACGATACCGAGCGTGACCGGCTTAAAATACCCGAAAAACTTGCTGACAGCGCCCCATATGCCCTGAAAATGCGTTAAAAAGAAGAAAAGCACGACCGCGATGCAGGCCGCTACTGCCATGGGATACCAAGGTTTTTCCTGAAAATGCTTTTTGCTCATGTTCTGTCTAAACCTCCCTGAATCAGCAGGATACGATCATTACGGACAAACTTCTGAAGTCACTGTTATCATAGCACTAACCGGGGCCTTTTGCCAAGCGTTTTCAAAATCCTGCTTGTACTTTTTCCGCAATATGCTATACTGATACCGAGATTTATCCCGGGAGGTTCACAGATGGAGATTACCAAGGATACCCTGATCGGCGAACTGCTGATGGAAGACTACGGCTGCGCCGCCGTACTGATGGGCGCAGGCATGCACTGCGTCGGATGTCCGGCCTCACAGATGGAATCCATTGAGGAAGCCTGTCTGGTCCACGGAATGGATGCGGAACAGATGGTCGCCGTCTTACAGGAATATTTTAACACCAGAAAAGAGCAGGAAGCCTGAGCGCTCCTGCTCTTTTTTCCGGATCACGAATAAAGGAGTCTTTTTATGTACGAAACTGTTCATACGATCGTTTTTGAAGAAAAAGAAGGCGGCGGCAATCCCTGTCCCGTCACGCTGTACGCGGATGACTTAAGCCCCGAGGAAAGGCAGGCCATGACGGCCCGCTTCGGGCAGGAGTCTGCCTTTTTAAGCGCGCCTTCGCGGCCCGACTGTGATATTCAGGCCCGCTATTATGTTCCGGATCACGAGATGGAGATGTGCGTCCATGCGACCGTCGGCAGCACGGTGGTTCTGGTGGAAAAAGGTCTTTTTGACCGCTCTCCCATTGTGTTTGAGACGCCCTTCGGACCGGTTCCGGTCGACTGGAAGAAAGAAAACGGACGGATCGAAGTATCGGTCAATCAGTTCCTCCCGCGTTTTATGAAAGCCATCCCTGCCCGGGAAGAAATCTGCCGGGCGCTGGGCATTGGTCCGGAGCAGATCGCCGACGGTCCCGTCGAAAACGCGGCGACTTCGCGCTTCAAGCTTCTGATCCCGCTGGTCTCCAAGGAAGCAATTTATTCGCTGAAGCCGGATTACGAATATCTCTGGGAGCTTTGCGACCGTTACGAAACGACGGGCTTCTATCCCTATGCTGCCGCTCCGGAGGAAGGAGAAAACGTCTTCTATGCCCGGCAGTTCCCGAAACGGGCCGGGTATCCGGAGGATCCCGCGACCGGTGTGGCCGCTTCTGCTTTAAGCGCTTATCTGGTGGAGCACCGCCTGATCCCTGTCAGTGAAGGCTGGAATAAAATCACCGTTCTGCAGGGAGAAGCCATGGGCAAGCCCAGCCGTATCGGCGCCCGCTGCTATGTGGAAAACGGCGTGATCACCCGGACGCAGGTCTGCGGCAGCGCGACCATCGTGCCGACACCGCCGGAGATACGCCTGAAAGAGCTGGGAATTACAATTCCGCCGGCCAATAAACCGATTGCCAATTATGTGCCCGGCGTGAAAAGCGGCCATCTGATCTTTACGTCCGGTCAGACTCCGAAAGCAAGCAACAACCTGCAGTATACGGGAAAAATCGGAAAAGATCTGACCGTAGAGGAAGGAAAAGAGGCAGCCCGTCTGTGTGCCTTGAGCTGTCTGGCGATTATCCGGGATCTGGCAGGCAGTCTGGATAAGGTCAAGCGGGTGGTGAAGATCACCGGATACGTGAATTCCACGCCTGATTTTACGGGCCAGCCGCAGGTCGTGAACGGGGCTTCGGATCTGGTAAAGGAAATATTCGGCGAAGCCGGGGCACATGCCCGGGCCGCCGTCGGCGTAGCAGCCCTGCCTGTCAACGCCGCCTGCGAGATCGAAATGATCGTCGAAGTCAAAGACTGACACGAAAAAACAGGGGCTGCCGCCCGGTGACGAACAAGCGGCAGCCCCTGTTTTTTTGTGCTTTATTCGCTCTCCCGTCTCGGGTACTGACGGGACATGCTGGCGAACTTCGTGTATTGCGGCATCCAGACCAGCTCCACCTTATCGATGGGGCCGTTTCTCTGTTTGGCCACGATCAGCTCGGTAATGCCCTTGGATTTGCTTTCCTCTTTATTGTAGTACTCATCGCGGTAAATAAACATTACCACGTCCGCATCCTGTTCAATGGAGCCGGATTCCCTTAAATCGGACAGCATCGGGCGGTGATCCGCCCGCGAATCCGGAGCGCGGGACAGCTGGGACAGCGCGATCACCGGCACATTCATCTCGCGCGCCAGCGCCTTTAAACCGCGGGAGATCTCGGTGATCTCCTGCTGGCGGTTTTCGCTCCGTTTGCCGGAGGCGCTCATGAGCTGCATGTAGTCGATCACGATCAGCTTCAGATCCTGTTCCAGTTTGATCTTGCGGCACTTGGAACGCATCTCCGGCACGGAGATGCCGGGCGTATCGTCAATGATCAGTTTGGACCGGCCGATCTTCTCTGCGCTTTCCAGCAGCAGATCCCAGTCGGAATCGGAAAGATCGCCGGAGCGGATCCGCTGCGCATCCACATGAGAAACCTGGGACAGCAGACGGTTCATGATCATTTCGCTGGACATTTCGAGCGAGAACATGGCGGCGCACTGATCCTGATCCAGGACCACGTTCTGCAGAATATTCAGCACCAGCGCAGTCTTGCCCATAGAAGGACGGGCCGCCACCAGGATCAGCTCCGAAGGGTGCAGGCCGGTCAGCAGAGCATCCAGATCCATAAAGCCGGTCGGCAGACCGGTGATCGGATTCTTGCTGCGGGCGGCTTCATTGATCTTGTCCAGCGCGGACAGCGTGATCTCCTGGATCGGCGTATAATCCAAAGATTTCTTTCGGCTCAGAACATCAAAGAATTTCTTCTCTGCCTCTTCCATGATCACGTCCACACGGTCTTTTCCGGCAAAGCAGTCGTTGGCCACGTCTTCGTTCACATGGATCATGCGGCGCAGCAGCGCCTTGTCCGAAACGATTTCCGCATAGTATTTCGCATTGGCGGACAGCGGAACCGCCGCCACCAGATCGCCGATATATTCCAGATTGCTGACCTCGGGCGGCACGTTTTTCGAAACCAGACGGTTCTGCAGCGTCAGCGGATCCACCGGGGTCCCTTCGTTGTAAAGTTCCGTTATGGCATCAAAAACCACGCCGTACTGGCGGTTGTAAAAATCTTCTCCGGTCAGGATGGCGTCCAGCGCCGGGATGATCTCATTGTCCAGGATCATGGAGCCGATGACTGTCTGCTCCGCCTCGGTATTCTGAGGCTGGATCCGTTTGATCTGGCTTTCTCTCTCGTCCATGGAGCCTGCCTTACTCTTCTTCCACTAAAATAGTCAGTTTTGCCGTTACGTCCTTGTGCAGTTTCACATCGACCTGCTGTTCGCCGGCCGTTTTGATCGCCTCATCCAGCTGGATTTTCTTTTTATCGATCTCGACGCCCCACTGTTTTTTTAAGGCTTCCGCAATCTCTTTGGAAGACACGGCACCGAAGAGCTTGCCGTTTGCTCCCACCCTGACCGGAATACGAACCTTGACCTGTTCCATTTCCGCGGCCTGCGCCTGCGCGTCCGCCAGCTGCTTTTCGGCCAGACGCTTTGCCGCCGCCACCTGCTGTTTCAGTGTATTCAGATTGGCTTTGGTCGCTTCCACCGCCAGTTTCTTCGGAAACAGAAAATTTCGGGCGTAACCGTCATTGACGGTCACGATCGAGTCTTTTTTGCCTAACGTTTTTACATCCTGGAGCAATACAACTTCCATTACAGAGCTCCCTCCTCCTGCATCTTTCGTATCGTGCCGCGGACAAGCGCCACGGCTTCCGTCTCGCTCATATCTTTCAGCTGAGCGCCTGCCGACCCCAGATGGCCGCCGCCGCCGAGGCGTTCCATAATCAGCTGTACGTTGACCTCGTCGATTGCGCGGGCGCTGACATAGACCAGATCGTTGATCCGGGTAAAGACGAAGCCGGCTTTGACTCCGGAAATATTCAGCAGATCGTTCGCCACCTGCGCACCGATGATCGTCGGGCTTTCCAGTCCCTCCGCTTCACAGACCGCGAAAGCAAAACCGTCGTCAGTCATTTCCGTCGTCTGCATCGCTCTGGCCTTGGCCATATATTCCCGATAGTCTTCCCGCAGCATTTTCTTGACCTGAACCAGATCCGCCCCGCTTCGTTTTAAATAAGCGGCGGCCTCAAAGGTCCGGGAACTGGTCCGGCTGCCGAAATTATCGGTATCAATCAGGATCCCGCTGTAGATTGCTTCCGCCTCCAGCGGCTTCGGCACGATCCCGTCGTTGAAATACTGCAGGATCTCCGTAACCATCTCACAGGAAGAGGAAGCGTAGGGTTCCACATAGCTGAGCAGCGCCGGGATCGCGCCTTCTGCCTGCCGGTGATGATCGAACACCACGATCTGATCTGTTTTTTCCAAAATGCCGGGACATTCCACCATGGACTGCTGATTGGTATCCACGACGACCAGCATGGCATTCTCTTCAAAACGGGCCAGAGCCTCCTCTCCCGTCAGGAACATGTGACGCGGATAATCTGCCGATGCCTGAAAGCGCTCCCAGAAAGGCCGGACGCTGAAAGAGACCGTGTCCAGCACGATATGCGCCTGACGGGACAGCGAGACGGCTGCGCGGTAGATGGCTACGGACGCGCCGAAGGAATCATTGTCCCCATTGGCGTGTCCCATAATGTAGACCGGATTGTGCAGCGCCATCAGCTCGCGGAGCGCCTGGGCCTTGACTCGGGCCCGTACGCGGGTCTGCGCGGTCTCTCCCTGCGCTTTGCCGCCAAAATACTCCACCCCTTCCGGCCGTTTGATGACCGCCTGGTCGCCGCCGCGTCCCAGGGCCAGATCCATGGCGACCTGCGCCAGGCCGAGATTGTCCTGATAAACAGCGGCCCCCTCGCCGAAAGCAATACTGAGCGTCACCTGCATGGAACCGCTTGTCCGGATGCCGCGGACAGCATCAAGCAGGGAAAAACGGTCCGCCCGGCATTTGTCCAGACCTTCATGATTGATGAAGATCGAAAAGCGGTCTTTTTCCGTTTTGCAGACGATCCCGCCCCGATCCTGGAAGTATTTCTGAATCTGCTGCTCAATCATGGCTCCCAGCAGACTGTGCTGACCGGACTCGGTCTGCTTGAGCAGTTCTTCGTAATTGTCCACATAGATGAGACCGGCCGCACCGCGCTCTTTCTGCAGCGTTTCCATCGTCCGGACATGTTCCGTCTCATCGCAGAGCAGGATCGCCGTCAGGTTGTTTTTCCGCATCGTCTGACGCTGAAGCAGAGAAAAGACCCGATCTCCCAGCGGGACAAACTGTTTGGCGCCTCTCTGACCGGAGAAGAAAGCCCTCTCATCGGTATAATTGATCTGCGGAAAGATCTCCTGAATAAAAACGGCTTTCTTTTGAAGTTCCGTTCCGTAATCGTTCAGCATTTCCTGAAACGCTTCGTTATGCCACAGAAGTTTTCCCTTTCGGTTCACAACAGCGTAGGGAAGCTGAAGCGCGGAAAGCCGCAGGGACAGTTCTTCGTCGATCTCCGTCGCGAGCTGCGTGACAGTCTGCTGGATCTTATTCCGGATGACCAGATGCCAGCACAGCGTGAACAGCAGCGTTCCCAGTGCGATCACGGCAACCGGGATCCAGGAATGGCTCCGGCTGTAAACAAAAAGCGCAAAAAAGGCACCGGCTGCCAGCCATACAAAGCTCAGCCAGATCCACGGCCATTTGATTAATGCTTTTGTCAGGTTCCGCATAAAAACTCCTCGTTTGCAGAAAAAACCATAGGAATAAGGTATTATATCACAGAAAGGCTGCCGTTTCAAGACCGCCGGACCGCTTCCCGCCTATAAAACGACCGGGCTTTGCCGGTATTCATCCGGAAGGGAGGCGCCGTAGCGGAAATAGACCTGCTGACAGTACAGATGATGGGGATAAACATACGGCCGAAGCAGCGCCGGCGGCACGTCGGCCGTCTTCGTGATCAGCGGCAGCCGTGCCTGTTTCTTGAGAAGCGCCGGCAGATCGGAGTCCTGTCTCAGCCCCAGGATCCGTATGGCTTCCGGGTCCTTCATCTGATCTTCTTTCCGGATCCCGAGCAGGATATGGATCAAAAAACGCCGGATCCGGGCTTCCGTAAAAGCTTTTGTCCTCAGCCTCTGAACCAGTTCCGAGAAACGCAGCGCATACGGCTTCAGTGTCATCAGGCGGGCCGCCAGCTCGGGAGCGCTGTCCGCAAAGGGAAGAAAAGCTTCCGGTCCGTCTTCGGCAAGCTGCAGCAGTCCGGCAGAAAGAGCAGCGGAAAAATCATCCGAAAAGAGCGGACGGTCCAGCGCCCGGATCGTGCTTTCGGGAAGAAAGCGGCTGAGCTCTTCCGGCTTCGCCCCCTGCCGGAGCGCCGTTCGGATCGCGCCGGCACTGGCAAAGCCTTCCGCCGGCAGGGCAGCTGCTCCATGGGGGCTTCCCAACCGTTCCAAAGGCAGCGGCCGGATCCCGCTTCCGGTCTCGCGGAGGGCTTTGATATACTCCACGCCGAGCAGATTGTTCGGATCACGCAGCAGGGCGGCGCCTTCCGGATCGATTTCCTCCAGCGCTGCCGCGCTTGCCGCGGGATAGGAAAGGCCGTTTTTCAGACCGTCCCGAAGCGTACTCTGCAGCCTCTCTTCCTGCCCGAGAACTTCCGCCAGGGCGCCGAGCCGCGCCGCGTCCGGACAGGAGGCACCGAAGGCCAGCGTATCTACGCAGCCGCAGGCTTCCGCCTGACGGACCGCGCCTTTTGCGAAGCGTTCCGCACTGCCCGTAGCCCAGGGCGGCGGCAGTTCGATCACAAGATCCGCTCCTGCCTCCAGCGCCATGCGGGTACGTGAGGCTTTATCGGCAATGGCGGCCTCCCCCCTCTGCACAAAATCTCCGCTCATGATCACGAGCACAGATTCTGCGCCCAGCTTGTTCTTCAATGTCTCAAGCTGTGCGGCGTGACCGTTATGAAACGGATTGTATTCAGCAATAACAGCAGCAATTTTCATGGAATAGTCCGTCAGGCTCTTTTTGTTTAGTTTAGCACATTTGCTTCCGTTCGTCAAAGCGCCTGTTTTCTTATTTTTCTTAAGATTCTGCGGAAATATCCGTTTCCGCTTGACTATCGAAAAAATAGACTATATAATTCAAATATGTTGGCTCAAATAAGCCTTGGAGGAAGATTATGAAGGGTACTGTGAAGTGGTTCAACAATCAAAAAGGGTACGGCTTTATCACTGACGAAAACGGAAAAGACGTTTTTGTTCATTATAGCGGCCTGCAGATGGAAGGCTTCAAATCAATCGAAGAAGGTGCTTCCGTCGAATTTGAAGTTGCCGAGGGCGAAAAGGGTCCTCAGGCTGTCAACGTCGTAAAGCTGTAATCGGTACGAGTCTGAAAAAAGGGGTACGGTTCCTGGGGGCCGTACCCCTTTTCCTTTCTTTTTCTCTTCCGGCTGAGGCCTTTCACGATTTTTTATCTTTGTTCTTGCGGCTTTTCCGCGTGTGTGATATATAAGACACAGCGCGTCTTACGTACGGATGTGCAGTCTTTCCGAGGTGTTTTTATGCAGGATCTGTCTAAAATAAAAATCATATTCAGCGATATCGACGGTACGCTCCTGCCCTTTGCCGGCAAGGATCTGAAGCCGACCGCCGCCCTGATCCGGGAGCTGCTTGAGGCCGGCTACCGTTTTATTCCGTGCACCGGGCGCGGGACCGGAAATATCCCGCAGGAGATCAAAAACATCCCGGGACTTTCTTATGCCGTTACGGCAAACGGAGCGCTGGTCACGGATCTTCGGAGCGGACAGGCGGTCTGGAAGCGCATGGTCCCCCGTGAACTGGCCCGAAAACTGACTTTATTCCTGCGGAACTATAACGGCAACGCCTATCTGTACCGAAACGGGGAGCATCATCTGGACGTCGCGCTGGGAGAATGGCCTTATAATCATGAAAATAAATCGCTTGAAGTGTGGCGGAACACCGTCGTTCAATGCGATTTTCTGGAATTGCTGAACGAGCCTGAAAGTGCTTTTCTGGATAAAATGGGGTTTGCCAGCAACGATCCGAAACAGTTCGAACGAATCCTTGCGGATATTCCGGCAGAGAGCTATTATGACGAACTGCTGGTCACGACGTCTGCCGACTGGAATATTGAGATCAATGCGGCCGGCGCCTCGAAGGGCGATGCCGCTCTCTGGCTGACAAAAGAATTGGGTCTAAAGCCGGAAAACATGCTCTGCGCAGGCGACAATATCAACGATCTGTCCATGCTGAAGGCCGGCGGCATTTCTCTGGCGCCGGAGAATGCCCTGCCGGAAGTCAAAGCAGCCGTGGATTTCGTAGTCCCGGACTGCCTGGAAGACGGGGTGGAAAACTTCCTTCGGAAATTACTGAAATAAAAGAGCTGTGAAAAACACGCTTTTGTGTCATCCTGAGCGAGCAAAGCGAGCCGAAGGATCTTTCGCCCGCAGGGCGAAATCGGCTGCTGTTGGAACAGAAAAGATTCTTCGACTCCGGCAGAAGCAAATGCTTCTGCCTTCGCTCAGAATGACACGTTCATGTTTTCACAGCCTCTTTTTTGTTTCGTCAGATCTTCACGCTGCCGGTGCCGATCAGTTCGCCGGAACCGCGGTCAAAGAGCATCACGCCATCGCCCTTGAAGGCGATCCGGACCTTTTCGCCGATCTCGTAGGTCACGCCGCCGAAGGTCACGCCGGTCAGCAGATAGTTGCCCACGCGGACGCGGACCGTGGTCTCCATACCGGTCGGCATGGCGCTGTAGATTTCCGCCTCCAGGCCGCCTTCCTTCACGATCTCCACGAATTCCGGCCGGACGCCCAGCACGTAATCGTTCTCCGTGATCTCGGCTTCTTCCTCCAGCACGTCTTCCACCCGTGCGATCGGGTACTTGAAGAGCGTATCCTTATTGCCCTTCTCCACGTTCTTTTTGTCTTTCTTGCGCTGCGCATCCAGCGCGGCTTTTTCTTCTTTGCGCCGCGCCAGCGCCGTACGCCAAGCCTTCATATCCGTCGCTTTCTTAAAGCGGAAGGACAGTGTATGACCGTCCAGGATATCCAGCTCCATACTGCCGTCCTGCTTCTGCGTGCCGCTTGCTTCCACGAAGTTGATGGAAGGGCTGCCCACGAAGTCCGCCACGAAGGTATTGTTCGGGAAGTTATAAACGGTCAGCGGCGCATCGTACTGCTGCAGCAGGCCGTTGTCGATCAGGCAAATGCGCGTCGCCAGTGTCATGGCTTCCATCTGATCGTGCGTCACATATACGAAAGTGGAACCTGTTGTCAGATGCAGACGCTGCAGCTCGGAGCGCATTTCCAGGCGGAGTTTCGCGTCCAGGTTGGACAGCGGTTCATCCATGAACAGCACCGAAGGTTCGGGGGCCAGCGTACGGGCGATGGCCACGCGCTGCTGCTGCCCGCCGGAAAGCTCGGACGGATAGCGGTCCATGAACATGCCGATCTTGACGATCCGGGAAACGCGGCGCACCGTCAGATCGATCTCTTCTTTCGTGAACTTCCGCACAGAAGTCTGAACCTTGCCGTCCTCTAAAACTTCATAGTTTTGGTTCAGTTCCAGGCCCTGCGCTTTTAAGCCTTCGCGCTCCTTCTTCGCCTTTTCGCGGTACACGGCCGCCTGCTTCTTTGCTTCGGCCGCCGGATCCGCCGCCTTGTGCACGCCGAGACCCATCAGCTCTTTCGCGGTCAGGCCGGAAATCGTAAAGGTATCGATCAGGCGGACCTGGAAGCGCTTGTCATCCAGCTTGCCCTTCTTGTCACGGCTGTCCTCCGCCACACTCATGAAAGCGTCCGGATTCTCCAGAATATCGGCCGCCTTCTCCAGCGCCTGAATATCCAGACGCTTCGCAGGCATTTCTTCCTTGACGTTGGTCAGGCCGAAGCTGATGTTCTGATAGACCGTCATGTTGGGCCACAGCGCGTAGTTCTGGAACAGAAAGCCCACTTTTCTCTTATTGGCCGGAATATTGATTCCTTTCTCACTGTCAAAAACGACGGTATCGCCGATGGTGATGCGGCCGGAAGTCGGGGTCTCGAGACCGGCGATCATCCGCAGCGTGGTCGTCTTGCCGCAGCCGGAAGGCCCCAGCAGCGTCACGAAAGCCTGATCCTCGATGGTCAGATCCAGATGATCCACCGCGTAGAAAGTATCCCAGCGCTTGGTAATATCGGTTAATACAATTTTAGGCATTTTTACTCTCCTTTATGATCAGCCGCCGATGCCTTCGTCCAGGCTGGCGCCAGTAAGCTTGTTCACGACCGCGTTCGATACCAGAATGGTAACGACCAGGATCAGGTTGATGCCGCTCGAGAACGCGTACAGTCCCATTTCGTCGAAGTAGTCCAGCGTGGTGGATAGGATGAAGCCCTGCACGCAGAGCAGCATGAACAGGGACAGCTCACGCAGACAGGTCATGAACGGCAGCAGATATCCGCTGATGATGGAAGACTTCTGGATCGGGATGATGATCCGCAGCATGCGTTTGAACCACGGTACGTCCTGTATGATGGCCGCCTCCTCGATCTCACCGCTGATCTGCAGCATGGAGTTTAAGGAGGCCCGGCTCGCGAACGGAATATACTTGACCGTACCGACGATGATCAGGATCCAGTAGGTATTGTACAGGTTGAGCTTCTCTCCCGTCAGCAGGATAAAGAACGCGATGCCGACGGCCACGGAAGGCATCAGGTACGGCAGGAACGCCACGGAATTGACGTACGAGGCCAGCTTGCCGCGGCGGTTTTTGGAGACCGCGTAGCCGATCAGCGTCCCCAGGGTACCGGCAATCAGCGCGCAGGCGACGGAGACCAGGATCGTTCCGCCGAAAGCCTTCCAGATGGTCGGGTTATACAGCATGCCCAGCTGACCGTAGAGGCCGTTTTCCGTCACGTTTTCCGCCGTCATCCACCACTTGGTGGTCAGATTGGCAAAGTTCCAGGTGTACAGGAAGCTGTAGTCGCCGGGGTTCGGCAGGAAGGTCTCAAAGGCAAAGGAAATGATCGGGAAAATACTGGTCAGGAAAGTCAGCACCACGAAGATGCAGGCGATGACCGTCCGGCCGGCCTTGCCCAGATTGATTTTGGAAGTCTGGCCGGATTTGCCCGTGACCGTCGTATAGGACTTTCGGCTCTTTAAGCTCCGCTGGTTTAAGACCATGATTGCAATGCCCAGTACCATCATGATAACAGCCAGGATGGAAGCCTCGCCGGCATATTTCACGTTCATTTCCAGATATTTCGTGGATAGGGTCGTAAACTTCAAATAGTGCGGGACCGGATAGCTGCCCATAGAGCTGCCGAAGACCAGCAGGATAGTGGACAGGATGGCCGGCCGCACAAGCGGCAGGGTAACCCGGGTCATGATCTTGGCGCGGGGCGTATTTAAGATGGTGGCTGCCTCTTCCAGATTGGCGTCCATATTCCGGAAGATGCCGCCGATCAGGATATACGCGAAAGGCGCGTAGTGCAGGCCCAGCACCACCACCGAGGGGAACAGGCCCTGGCACCACCAGGCCGGCATGGTCACGCCGAACAGGCTGGCTAAAAGGCCGTCGCGGGTTCCGGTCACCAGGTTGGAGTCGAACAGGTTTTTCCAGACCATGGCCAGCGTCCACTGCGGCATGATATACGGGAAAATAAAGATCGAGCTTAAGTATTTCTTAAAGCGCAGATTTGTTCTGGTAACTAAAAATGCGAAAAATCCGCCGTAGAGGATCGCCACCAGACAGGACAGCACGGACATGATCACCGTATTGAAGAGCGGCGTCCAGAGGTTCGTTTTCGCCATGCGGCTGGTAAACAGATCGATATAGTTGACGAAGGTGAAGCCTTCCGACTTCCCGGTCAGATACTGGTCGATCGATCCCACGTGGATCTTCAGCGTATCCTCTACGATCGCCACGATCGGCGCGAAGGTGGTGATGGTGCAGATGATGCCCATGATCACCAGGATCGCATTCTGCGGCTTGCCGAAGAAGGATTTCAGATGATTGAAGAAGATCCGGAAACGGTTTTTCGAGCTTTCTGAAGTCTGATTCATGAATGCCCCCTGTTTTGAAAAGAGGGGGCGCCGCCAGAAGCGGCGCCCCCGGAATCATGTCATTTTAACTGCTGTTCCGAAGCCGGAGCTGATTTATTTTCCGCTGTACTTGGTCAGCATCTCGATCCAGGAGCCTACGGTGAAGGCCACGCTGGCGCAGTATTCGGGATCCTCGATGACAAGACGTTCTTTCCACCAGTCAAAGCCCTTGTCGTTTAAGGCCGGGTAGGTTCCGTCTTCCTTCTGACCGCCGGTGGAGTGATGATACTTCTCCTCGGTGCCGGCCGCAACGGTCGGGTTGGAGGAGTAGCCGCCGATGTCCTTGCCCCAGGCAGAGAAGCCGTCAACGGTGCAGGTCATGTAGGCGATGAAGGCACAGGCGGTCCAGGGCAGCGGGCTGTTCTTGGTCACGAACAGGTAGTGGCAGTAGCCGTAGCCGCCGAAGCCGGTGTAGCCGTCCTGATACGCAGCGACGGTCACGTTGTTCTTGGAGACCTGATCGGATTCCTCAACGCTGCGCAGCTTGGAGTA
>JAFZRH010000078.1 GCA_017619975.1 Lachnospiraceae bacterium
AACCCGCTGCCCGCGGTCTGTGGTGCGATCTGCAACCGCCGCTACGAGGACGCCTGCACGCGCGGAACCGTGGATCAGCCGATCGCGATCGACGAGATCAAGAAATTCATCGCCGCACAGGAACTGAAGTCCGAAAACCGCTATATCCCGATCTGTGAGAACGACGAGGGCAAGATGTGGGGCCCCGAATACAAGATGGCTGTCATCGGCTCCGGACCCGCAGGCCTGTCCTGCGCGTACTATCTGCGCAAGCAGGGCTACGACGTCACTGTGTTCGAGAAAGAGCAGCAGATCGGCGGCATGCTGACCTACGGCATTCCGAACTTCCGTCTGGAAATAGATGTCTTAAACGCCGAACTTGAAGTTCTGCGCCTGATGGGCGTGGAGTTTAAGACCGGTGTGAACGTCGGCCAGGACGTCACGATCCCCGAACTGAGAGAACAGGGCTACAAGGCCTTTTATATCGCGATCGGTCTGCAGGGCGGCCGCAAGGTCGGCGTGCCCGGCGAAGACGCCGAAGGCATCGAATCCGGCATCGCGTTCCTGCGCCGCATCGGCGACGACAACAGCGTCCGCCTGGGCGGCGACGTGGTGGTCGTCGGCGGCGGCAACGTGGCCGTGGACGTCGCCCGCAGCGCGGTCCGCGCGACCGGCGGCAAGGTCACCATGCTCTGCCTGGAAAGCGAAAAAGAAATGCCCGCCGCGAAGGACGAGGTCGCCGAAGCGAGAGCCGAAGGCATCGAAGTTATGAACGGCTGGGGCCCGAAGGAGTTCTTAAGCGAGAACGGCCACGTCACCGCCGTCGTCTTCAAGCGCTGCACGAGCGTCTTTGATGCGGAGCACCGCTTCAATCCGACCTACGATGAAAACGATACGATCACGATCCCCTGCGCGGCTGTGCTGGAGGCCATCGGCCAGTCCGCCGTCTGGGGCGATCTTCTGAAAGATACGAAGGCTGAGATCCGCCGCGGCGGCACCGTCATCGCGGATCCCGTGACCTTCCAGACCGGCGAGCCGGATATCTTCGCCGGCGGCGACATCGAGCATGGCGCGCGCTTTGCCATCGACGCGATCGCGTCCGGCAAGAAAGCCTGCGAATCCATGCACCGCTTCGTCCATCCCGGCCAGTCGCTGACCATCGGCCGCGACCTTCGGGAATTCATCGAGCTGGACAAGAACGACATTCTGCTGGATCCGCACTCCTTCGACCTGTCCGGCCGCAACGTCCCGGGCCACCTGAACGTGAATCCGGTCACGACCTTCAGCGACACCCGCCTGCCGTTCACCGAAGAGCAGGTGAAGAAAGAAGCGGCCCGCTGCATCGGCTGCGGCGCCACGACCGTAGACACCAACCGCTGCATCGGCTGCGGTCTGTGCACGACCCGCTGCGAATTTGACGCGATCACGCTCACGCGCGACCATCCGGAAGCTTCCAAGATGGTTCGCTGCGAGGACAAGATGGGCGTCGTAGGCGCCTACGCCGCCAAGCGCTCGATGAAGATCCTGACGAGCAAGAAGAAATAAGGCGTGGAGCGGCATGGAACGGCTGCGCCGGGATACCCTTTTCTCAGTCCGCTTCGGCGACCTCCCCGAATGCAAGAGCAGTCAGGTCGCCTCAAGGGGCGTTCGAGAAGGGTATCCCGGCAAGCAGCGGGGAAACATATCAAAGGGGACGGTTCCTTTTGGCACTGTAAAAGGCCGAGCGCGCCGGACAATTCTCCCGAATGCCCCTTGGAAGCGAAGCGGACCGGGGCTGAGGGGGAATCGTCCTGGCAGCGAGGCCCAAACAGCCACCGAAGCGGGCTGAAAAAAGATGATTCGTGGCCGCGAGGCGCAGGAAAAGATCCTTCGACTCGCTTCCTTCGGTCGCTCGCTCAGGATGACACGTCGAGGCGGCGAGGCCGAAAAACAGTGCCAAAAGGAACCGTCCCCTTTGGCACTGCACCGCAAAAAGAACAGCAGGCAAGAAGACATGCACGAAATGGGGATCGTCCTGCATCTGGCGAAAACGCTGGATGAAACGGCGGAAGAAGAAAACTTAACGAAGATCGGCTCAGTCACCCTGCAGGTCGGCGAAGTCTCCGGCATCATGACGGATCTCTTCACCGACTGCTGGAACTATTTCCGCGGACGCCACAAAGCCCTCAAGGACTGCGAGCTCATCCTCGAGACCATCCCCGCCGTCACCTGGTGTGACAGCTGCAAACAGACCTATCCGACCGTCCCGCAGGGGCGGCAGTGCCCGTACTGCGGCAGCTGGGAAACCTGGCTCAGGCAGGGCAACGAGTGCGTGATCAAGGAGATCACGGCAGAATAAGTACGGAAAGCGGCAGCCCGGACCCCGCCGCTCTGCGGCAGGGTCCGGGCTGCCTTCGGAGGGAACTATGCTCCACAACCTCTATATCACCTTCTCGGTCGTCTTTCCCTTCATGGCCTATCTGGCGCTGGGTATGCTCCTGCGCCGCTGCAAGGTCCTGGACGAGCATACCTCGGTCAAGATGAACCGCTTCGTGGCTCTGATCCTTTTCCCCTTCAATCTGTTCAACGCGATCTACCAGAGCGACCTTGGCTCCATGGTCCGCCAGCCGACCGTTTTATACGTGACGGCCGGCATCCTCCTTTCCATCAGCTTCCTGATGCTGACGGTGCCCCGTCTGGAAAAAGACCTGGCAAGACAGGGCGCCATGGTCCACTGCGGCTTCCGCACGAACGCGACCCTGTTCGCACTGGCGGTCTCCGAAGGGATCTTCGGCGAAGACGTGCCGGAGGTCGCCGTGATCCTGGTGCTGGCGGCGGTGATCAACAACATCGTCTCGGTCCCGCTGCTGGAGCACTATCAGCGAAAGGTCCTGGCCGCTCGGGGAGAGAGCGCGGGGAAGAGGACGAGCATCGGTGCGCTGCTTTTGGGCTGGTTCAAAAATCCGCTCCTGATCGGGGTGATAGCGGGGATCCTCTGGAACCTTCTGGGGATTCCGATGCCGGCTCCCTGCGCCGTGACCGTGAAGAACATCGCGGCCTGCGCCATTCCGATCGCTTTCATCATGCTGGGCTCGCGCCTGAATCTGCAGCACTTAAAGGCCAACCGCAAAAACGTGCTGGAGGTCACTATCTACAAGCTCATACTGCTGCCGGCGGTGGCGTTTGTCTATCCGATCCTGGCCGGCTGGTCGCCGCAGAACCTTGTGGCCATGCTGGTCGCTTTCGGAACGCCGACCGCCATCATCACCTACGTGACGACCGGGCAGTATGACTGTGACGGCGAGATGGCCGGCGAGATCATATCGGTCTCTACCGTCTTTTCCATGTTTACGATCTTCCTCTGGCTGTTCGGCCTTAAACAGGCGGGACTGATCTGACGAAGCGTGCCGGAAGAGGAGAATAGACAGCAAAACGGAAATTTCCGCTTGACAAGCGGCTTTTTTCGCAATATTATTAACGTTGTATTTGTTCTCATTTCACTAATATAATTAAGTATTTTCCCGAAAGACTTTCTTTTCTTCCGGGAGAGAAGAGGGAAAGATGAACGCCATCAGCGAACTGCTCAAGAATTACGAGATCCCGAAAGTCGCCAAAGTCCGTCAGACTTTTAATAACGACGTGTTAGAGGACGTCGTCGGCACGCTGCGCCGCGGACTCGAAGAAAAATGCGCTCCGATCAAGCCGGGCGACCGCATCGCGATCACCTGCGGCAGCCGCGGGATCGACAAATACGCGCTGATCATTAAAACCGTCGCGGATTTCGTCAAATCCAAGGGCGGCCAGCCCATCCTGATCCCGGCCATGGGCAGCCACGGCGGCGCCACCGCCGAAGGCCAGAGAGAGGTCCTGCGCCGCTACGGTATCAGCGAGGAGACCATCGGCGCGCCGGTCCTGGCGACCATGGAAGTCAATCAGATCGGCACCACCCCGAGGGGCCTTCCGGTCTATATTGACAGAAACGCCTGCGAATGCGACGGCATCATCCTGGTCAACCGCGTCAAGCTGCATACCTCCTTCCGGGGAAAGTATGAGAGCGGCCTCCTGAAGATGATGGCCATCGGCCTCGCCAAGCAGAAAGGCGCGGAGATGACCCATTTCCTGCGCTTTGAAAACATGGCCTCCAATATTGAAATGGTCGGCACCGTGGGCCTGGAGAACCTGAACATCCTCTGCGGCGTCTCCACTATTGAAAACGGCTACAACCATCTGGCGGAGCTGCACGTCTCCCGCAAGGACGAGATCAAGGACACCGAGCCCGGCTACCTTATCGCTTCCCGCGAGCGCATGCCGCGCATCGCCCTGGATGAGATCGACGTCCTGATCGTGAACGAGATCGGCAAGGAGATCAGCGGCACCGGCATGGATACGAATATCATCGGCCGCTACCACACGAACGCGGCCTCCGGCGGTCCCAACACCATCAAACTGGGCGTCCTGAACCTGACCGAAAAGTCGGAAGGCAACGGCAACGGCATGGGCCTTGCGGACTTTATGCCTCAGCACATGTTCGACCAGGTGGACCTGCAGGTCTCCTACATGAACACCATCACCTCCACCGAGCCGAACTCCACCCGCATCCCGATGATCCTGGCCAACGACAAGGAAGTCTTCCAGGCCGGCGTCAAGCTCTGCGGGCAGATCAAGAATGAGGACATCCGTCTGGTCATCATCCGCTCCACCAAGTACCTGGACGAGGTCTATATGTCCGAGGCAGCGGTGAAGGCGGCGGTGAAGCCCGTCGAGGTCATCGGCCCGTACGAACCCGTCCCGTTCGACGAAAACGGCAACTTAGTATTATTTGAAGCCCACTAAGCCTCACGGGCTTCGGATAAGGCTTCCATAATAAATATTTTTACTATATGAGGAAGGAGTAAAAATGTTAAAAGGCAGAATCCAAGACTTAGTCATTGGCGTGATTGCACTGGCGATCGGGATCGTGATGTTTATTGAAACAAAGAGCTTCCCGGATATCACCAAGGTGTATTGCCGCATCGTGCTGATCATTCTGATCGTGGTCGGGGCGGCGATGATCCTGACTTCGCTGATCAACGCCAGGAAACCCGGCCCCGAGGAGGTCCATGTGAAGGAGTGGGTCAATCCGCTCATCATCTTTGCCTTCGTTCTGGTGTACGTTATCATGATCGACATTATCGGTTTCTTTGTCAGCAGCGCGATCATCATGCCGGTCGTTATGATCTTTATGGGCTATAAGAAACCGCTTCCGATCATTCTGACGACCGTTGGGATGCTGGGCTTCGTTTATATCCTGTTTGTCACCCAGCTGAAGCTCCGCATGCCGCAGGGCCTGCTGTTTTAAAGGGAAGGAGGTAATTTGCTATGTCGATGTGGGAAGGCATTTCTCAGGCATTTGCTCACCTGTTTACTCTTGAGGCAGGCTTAGGGCTTCTGATCGGTGTTGTCGGCGGTATGATCATCGGCGCTCTGCCCGGTCTTTCGGCTACCATGGGTATTGCTCTGCTGATCCCCGTCACTTACGGTATGGATCAGACGGCCGCTATCCTGATGATGGCTGCCATTTATACCTCCGCGGTGTACGGCGGCTCCATTTCCGCTATCTTAATTCACACGCCCGGCACCCCGTCTTCGGCGGCAACCTGTCTGGACGGCTATCCGATGACGCAGAAGGGTGAAGCCCTGCACGCGATCGGCTTATCCACCACTTCATCCGTGATCGGCGGTATCATTTCCGCTATCGCCCTGTTATTGATTGCCCCGCCGCTGGCCAGACTGTCCTTAAACTTCCAGGCGCCGGAATATTTCCTGATCGCCTTCTTCGGTCTGACGCTGATCGGCTCCCTGGCTTCCGGCAACATGCTGAAAGGTCTGCTGGCCGGCGCCATCGGCCTGACTTTCGGTCTGATCGGTCTGTCTCCGGAAGTCTATGCCCGCTTTACCTTTGGTAATTTCCAGCTTCTCGGCGGTATCGATCTGATCCCCGCCATGATCGGTCTGTTCTCCATTTCTCAGGTTATGATCCTGGGAGAGGAGAGAGGCAAGCACAGTTCCAATGTGAAAGTGGAGGCTGAGATCAAAGGCCGCTTCCTTCCGCCCGCCAAGGAATTTGTGGGTCTGATCCCGCTGATCCTGGAGTGTTCCGTGGTCGGCGTATTCATCGGTATTCTGCCCGGCGCCGGCGGCGATATCGCGTCCTGGGTCGGTCTGAACCTGGCCAAGAACCAGTCCAAGCACAAGGAACTTTTCGGTACCGGTATTCCGGAAGGCGTGGCAGCCCCCGAAGCAGCCAACAACGCGGTTACCGGCGGCGCGCTGATCCCGCTGCTGACCTTAGGTATTCCCGGAAGCTCCACGGCGGCCGTTATGTTGGGCGGTCTGACGATTCACGGCTTAAACCCCGGCTTCGAGCTGTTCAGTAAATATGCCGGTGTCACGTATGCGGTCATTATCGGTTTCCTGGTTGCCAACATCCTGATGGGCCTGGTCGGCTGGGCAGCCGGCCGGTACCTGACCAAGGTCTCCAAGGTCCCGATTCCGATCCTGCTGCCTTGCATCGCGATGCTGTCCATCATCGGCGCGTATGCGACTAAGCAAAACATGTTCGCGGTCTATATTTGCGTGATCTTTGGTCTGCTCGGCTTTGTCATGCGGAAATTCGGCATCCCGACGGCGCCTGTCGTACTGGCGCTGATCTTAGGCCCCATGGCGGACGAGCAGATCTATCAGGGCTCCATGCAGGCACTCGGCTTCAAGAAGACCTTTTTCCAGTACGTGCTGTCCCGCCCGATCTGCATCGTTCTGCTGGGACTGATCGTGCTCGGCCTGTTCTCCCCGCTGATCTCCGCCCTGATCTCCAAGGGATACAAGAAGAAGTACGGCGATGTCGGCGAAGCCGCAGAGGATATCTGATAAAATTAACAAAATTGTGAAAAAGTCTTGTAAAAAATATGTTACAGCAGTATAGTAAAGGGGAAATCCCTTCGGAAACTATATAAAACAGGAGGAAAAACAATGAAGAAACTTGCAGTAATTGCGCTCGCTCTGGTTATGGCTTTAGGCCTGGCAGCCTGCGGCAGCAAGAAAGCATGGCCCGATGGCGACATCACCATCATCTGCCCGTTCAGCGCCGGCGGCGCTATGGATACCTCTGCCCGTCTGACGGCAGAGTTCCTGGCAAAGCAGCTTGGCGTCAACGTAGAAGTCAGCAACGTGACCGGCGGCGGCAACTGGACCGGCTACGCCCAGGTTATCAACGCAAAGGGTGACGGCTATACGCTGGGCTTCTCGAACTATCCCGGCCAGGTCGGCGGCTATCTGAACCCGAACAACAAGATTTCTTACACCTACAAGAGCTTCACCAACGTAGCGGACATCGTTCATGACCCGGGCATCATCGTGGTTCTTCTGGACAGCCCTTATCAGACCTTAAATGATCTGATCGAGGCCGGCAAGAAGGAAGCCATGACGATCTCCACCGGCGGTGCGGCCGGTTCCGATGACGACGTTCTGGTCCGTCTGCTGAACGCCAAGTACGGCACGAAGTTCGTTCCCGGCGGAAACAAGGACGACAAGGATGCGAAGAACGCTCTGTTCGGCAAGGCTGTTGCCGCTCAGGCCTGCAACGTTTCCAACTACTGGAACAAGTGGGACGGCACCGGTGAGGACTACGTCCGCGTTCTGGCTGTCTTCGATGAGAAGCGCAATGATCTGATGCCTACGATCCCGACCGCGAAAGAGCAGGGCATTGACCTGACCAGCTCTTCCGACCGCGGCATGGTTGCTCCTCCGACTCTGGACAAGGACGTTCTGAACAAGCTCGTCGATGCCCTGAAGAAGGTTCAGGAAGATCCTGAATTCCAGAAGAAAGCTGCCAGCTACGGCATGGGTATCAACATGCTGTTCGGTGAGGACTTCGAGAAGTACATTCAGGGTGTTGAAGATACGCTGAACGGCATGAAGAAAGACCTTGGCTGGGAATAATTTCCGAACCGAATCTTTCATGATCCTGTAAGCGGATCCAAACCGAAGAGGCCTCCGGGAAACCGGAGGTCTTTTCATATCCCGGTCCCTGAGCCTGCCGAAGGGACCGGTGCGGAAAAACCGCTTGACAAATATCCTTTCTTCTTATATAATCCCCCTGTTCTATGAACTGAATACCGTTACAGACTGTGATGGAGAGAGTACCCCTGTGAAGAAAGCCACAGAGAGCCGGGCAAGCTGAGAACCGGTGCCGGTAGCGCAGGCGGGAAAGTCACTCCGGAGTCGCCGCCCGAACCCGCATCCCATGCGGCAGTAGGCCCGGCCGGGATCCGCCCGTTAAAGCGGGGGGCCTGTGCTGCAGGCGGCAAATGGGTGGTACAGCGAGGTCTCTCGTCCCGTTTGGGGCGGGATTTTTTCTTTAGGCGGATGCAAGTCGCCCTCACCCTGTCAGCTTCGCTGACATCCCTCCCCCGCGTCCGGGGGAGGGCAAGCAAAGGAGAATACATGTACAGCAAAGTCCCTACAGACATGAATTTCGTGAAGCGCGAGAAGGAAGTGCTCGCCTTCTGGAAGGAAAACCACATCTTTGAAAAGTCCGAGCGGGAGCGGCAGGGCCGTCCCTGCTACACCTTCTACGACGGACCGCCCACGGCCAACGGCAAGCCGCATATCGGCCACGTGGAAACGCGCGTCATCAAGGACCTGATCCCGCGCTACCGGACCATGAAGGGATGGTACGTCCCCCGCAAGGCCGGCTGGGATACCCACGGCCTGCCCGTGGAGCTGGAGGTCGAGAAGGCGCTGGGCCTTAACGGCAAGGACCAGATCGAGGCGTACGGGATTGAGCCTTTCATCAAAAAGTGCAAGGAATCCGTCTGGAAATACAAGGAAATGTGGGAGAAGTTCTCCGACAGCGTCGGCTTCTGGGCGGACATGGAAAATCCGTACGTGACCTATCACGACGAGTACATCGAGTCCGAATGGTGGGCTTTGTCCGAGCTGTGGAAGAAAGGCCTGCTCTATAAGGGCTTCAAGATCGTGCCCTACTGCCCGCGCTGCGGGACGCCGCTTTCCACGGCCGAGGTCTCTCAGGGCTATAAGACCGTGAAGGAACGCTCCGCCATCGCCCGTTTCCAGGTAAAGGGAGAGGAGAATGCCTTCTTCCTGGTCTGGACGACCACGCCCTGGACCCTGCCGTCCAACGTGGCGCTCTGCGTGAATCCGGACGAGACGTACGTAAAGGTCTGGGTGCCGGCGGAAGGCCGCTTCTACTATCTGGCGGAAGCGCTGGCCTCCGCAGTGCTGGGACCGCAGGCGCCGGAAGGCGCCGGGCAAGGCGAAGGCATGGCAGCCTTGAACTGGCAGATCACGGAACGCTTTACCGGCCGTGATCTGGAATATAAGGAATATGAGCCGCTGTTCGCCTTCACCGGCGAATTCGTCGCGAAGAACCGCAGCGAAAAGGCTTTTTACGTGACCTGCGACAATTACGTCACCATGACCGACGGCACCGGCATCGTCCATATCGCACCGGCCTTCGGCGAGGACGACGCGAACGTGGGCAAAAAGTACGGCCTGCCCTTCGTGCAGTTCGTGAACGGCAAGGGCGAGATGACGGCCGAGACCGACTACGCGGGCCTCTTCGTGAAGAAGGCGGATCCCGTGGTCCTTCAGGATCTGGACAAGCGCGGCCTGCTCTTTGCCGCCCCGAAGTTCGAGCACGAGTATCCGCACTGCTGGCGCTGCGACACGCCGCTCATCTACTATGCGCGCGACTCCTGGTACATCCGTGAGAGCAGTTTCAAGGGCGCGCTCTTAAAGAATAACAATACCGTCAACTGGCTGCCGGACGCCATCGGCAAAGGGCGTTTCGGCAACTGGCTGGAAAATATCCAGGACTGGGCCATCTCCCGCAACCGCTACTGGGGCACGCCCCTTAATATCTGGGAATGCGGCTGCGGGCACCGCGAATGCATCGGCTCCCGTGCCGAGCTGGCCGAAAAGAGCGGCAATCCGAAAGCCGCCGAGGTGGAGCTGCACCGCCCGTACGTGGACGAGATCACCCTGCCCTGCCCGAAATGCGGCGGCACCATGCACCGCGTGCCGGAGGTCATCGACTGCTGGTTCGACTCCGGCGCCATGCCGTTCGCGCAGCACCACTATCCGTTTGAGAATCAGGACAAATTCGAGCAGCAGTTCCCGGCCGCCTTCATCTCCGAAGCGGTCGATCAGACCCGCGGCTGGTTCCATTCGCTGATGGCGGAGGGCACCCTGCTTTTCGATAAATCCCCGTACGAGAACGTCATCGTGCTCGGCCTCGTGCAGGACAAGGACGGCCAGAAGATGAGTAAGTCCAAGGGCAACGTGGTGGATCCCTTCGACGCGCTGGAGAAATACGGCGCGGACGCGATCCGCTGGTATTTCTACAACAGCTCCGCCCCCTGGCTGCCGAAGCGCTTCTACGAGGAAGCCGTGCTGGAAGGCCGCTCCAAGTTCATGAGCACGCTGTGGAACACCTACGCTTTCTACACCTTATACGCGGAGATCGATCAGTTCGATCCCTCGAAATATATGACGAACGGCAAATGGGAGCCGAAGAACCTGCCGGTCATGGACCGCTGGCTGCTCTCGAAGCTGAACACGCTGATCAAGACCGTGGATGCCAGCCTGGACAGCTATCATGTCACCGAAGCTTCCCGGGCGCTCGCGGCCTTCGTGGAAGAGATGTCCAACTGGTACGTGCGTCGCTGCCGCGACCGCTACTGGGGCGGCGGCATGGAGCAGGACAAGATCAATGCCTACATGACGCTGTTTGAGGCGCTCTATACGGTAAGCCTTCTGGCCGCGCCGATGGTCCCCTTCATGACCGAAGCGATCTACCAGAACATCGTCCGGCCGGTCTTAAAGGACGTGCCGGAGAGCATCCACCTCTGCGACTATCCGGTCGCCGATGAGAGCCTCATCGATCCGGCGCTGGAAGCGGACATGGACCATGCGGTGAAGCTCGTGGAAATGGGCCGCGCCGCCCGCAACGCGGCGGCCATCAAGAACCGCCAGCCCCTGTCCCGCATGCTGGTGAAGGCACCTTTTGCCTTAAGCGAATACTATGACGCGATCATCGCGGAAGAGCTGAACGTCAAGAAGCTGGAATTCACCGAAGACGCGCAGGGCTTCATCAGCTACTCCTTCAAGCCGCAGATGCGGACCCTGGGCCCGCGCTTCGGCAAGATGCTCGGCGAGATCCGCGCGCAGCTGCAGACCATCGACGGCAGCGCCGCGATGCAGGAAGTAAAAGAAACGGGCTTCCTGACCTTAACGCTTTCGAACGGCGCAAAAGCGGCGCTCGCCCCGGATGATCTTTTGATCGAGACCGCCCAGAAGGAAGGCTTCGCGGCCAACCAGGACGGCGAGATCACGGTGGTGCTGGATACGGCTTTAACGCCGGAGCTGATCGAGGAAGGCTTTGTCCGCGAGATCGTCAGCAAAGTGCAGACCATGCGCAAGGAGGCGGGCTTCGAAGTGATGGACCGCATCCGCTTAACGCACGAAGGAAGCGCCGTGCTGGAGAAGGTCTTCGCGGACCGCAGGGAGGAGATCGCCTCTGAGGTGTTGGCGAAGGAAGTCCTTGCGGCGAAGCCGGCCGGGTACGTTAAGGACTGGAACATCAACGGCGAAAAAGTCACGCTCGGCGTGGAAAAGCTGTAAGGCGGCGGCAAGAAACGATACGTAAAGGAAAACGGTATGGCAGAACTGAATATCAGCAAGGATATATTAAAGAAGCGCATCAACGAGATCCTGGAAATGCAGATGATCTCGGGCGTGGAAGAGGCTTCTCCGCAGCAGATCTACCGGGCCCTCTCCATGGCTTTAAAGGAACAGTTCATGATGGCCTGGACCGAGACGCAGAAGCGCGTCAAGGCCGAGGACCGCAAGATGGTCTATTACATGTCCATGGAATTCCTGATGGGCCGCGCGCTGGGCAACAACCTGATCAATCTGGGTGCGCAGCAGACCGTGAAGGAGCTGCTGGACGAGTACGGCATCGACTTAAATACGATCGAGGATCAGGAGCGCGACTGGGCGCTCGGCAACGGCGGTCTGGGACGGCTCGCCGCCTGCTTCCTGGATTCCCTGGCATCGTTAGGATATCCGGCCTACGGCTGCGGCATCCGCTATCAGTACGGCATGTTCCGCCAGGTGATCGAGGACGGCTTCCAGAAGGAGGTCCCGGACAACTGGTTAAAGAACGGCAACCCCTTCGAGGTGCGCCGCGAATCCCACACCAAGGAGATCCATTTCGGCGGCTATACCCGCGGCGAATACGACGACTCCGGCCGTGTCCGCTTCATTCACGAAGGGTATTATTCGGTCCTGGCGGTCCCCTACGATATGCCGATCGTCGGCTATAAAAACGGGATCATCGATACGCTGCGCATCTGGAGCGCGGAGCCGGTGGAGCAGCTGGAGCTGTCCTCCTTTGATGCCGGCGACTACGCGGGTGCCGACGCCGCGAAGAACACCGCGGAGACCATCTGCAAGGTGCTCTACCCGAACGACAACCACTATACCGGCAAGGAGCTGCGCTTAAAACAGCAGTATTTCTTCGTTTCCGCGACTCTGCAGCGGGTCGTGGAGCGCTATATGGAGACGCACGACGATATCCACGGCCTGCCGGAGAAGGTCTGCATTCAGATGAACGATACGCATCCTTCGGTTTCTGTCGCGGAGCTGATGCGTATCCTGCTGGACGATTACGATCTGGAGTGGGATGAGGCCTGGGAGATCACCACGAAGACCTGCGCCTATACGAACCATACGATCATGGCCGAGGCCTCCGAGAAGTGGCCCATCGACCTGTTCTCGCGTCTTCTGCCGCGTGTTTATCAGATCGTGGATGAGATCAACCGCCGCTTCGTCAGCGAGATCCGCCGCCGCTATCCCGGCGACGAAAGCAAGATCCGCGCGATGGCGATCCTTTACGAGGGTCAGGTCCGCATGGCGCCGCTGGCCATCGTCGGCAGCTTTTCCGTCAACGGCGTGGCGCAGCTGCACACGGAGATCCTGGAAAAGCGCGAGTTTAAAGATTTCTTCGAGATGATGCCGAAGAAATTCAGCAACAAGACGAACGGCATCACCCAGCGGCGTTTCCTGCTGCACGGAAATCCGCTGCTTGCGGCATGGATCACCGACCATATCGGCGAGGGCTGGATCACGGATCTGGATCAGTTAAAGCTTCTGCTGCCGCTTGTCGGCAGCCGTCAGGCACGCGACGAGTTCATGGCGATCAAGCGTCAGAACAAGCTGCGCCTGGCGGAATACATTAAAGAAAACAATGATATCGACGTGAATCCGGACTCCATTTTCGACGTTCAGGTCAAGCGTCTGCACGAATACAAGCGGCAGCTCTTAAACATCCTGCACGTCATGTACCTCTACAACAAGCTGGATGATTTCCCGGATCAGCCGTTTGTCCCCCGGACCTTCATCTTCGGCGCGAAGGCGTCCTCCGGCTACAAGCTGGCCAAGCTGACCATCAAGCTGATCAACAACGTCGCCAAGCGCATCAATGCGGACAAACGCATCCAGGGCAAGCTGAAAGTGGTCTTCATCGAGGACTACCGCGTCTCGAACGCCGAGATCATCTTTGCGGCGAGCGACGTGAGCGAGCAGATCTCCACGGCTTCGAAAGAAGCCAGCGGCACCGGCAACATGAAGTTCATGCTGAACGGCGCGGTGACCCTGGGCACCATGGACGGCGCGAACGTGGAGATCGTGGAGGAAGTCGGCCGCGAGAACGCATTTATCTTCGGCATGAGCGCAGACGAGGTCATGGCGCACGAGCACTGGCACGACTACGATCCGATGCAGATCTTCCGCGAGAACGGAGACCTGCGCCGCGTGATCATGCAGCTGGTCAACGGCTTCTACAGCCCCGAAGATCCGGAACTGTTCCGGCCGATCTACAATTCTCTCCTGACCGACCGGGTGACCGGCCGGGCGGACACGTACTTCACGCTGAAGGATTTCGCGTCCTACGCGGAGGCGCAGGAGCGGGTCGAGGAGGCCTATAAGGATAAAGACCGCTGGGCGGCGATGGCGCTGACGAATACGGCCTGTGCCGGCAAGTTCTCGTCCGACCGCACCATCGAAGAATACGTCCGCGACATCTGGCACCTGGAGAAAATGGTCTGAACCCCTGCCCTCCCCCGGACGCGGGGGAGGGATGTCAGCGAAGCTGACAGGGTGAGGGCGACTGGAGGAAGACTATATGAAAACAGACCCCAATCTGCTGGATTATTCCCGAGCCCTCCGGAAAAACATGACGCAGGAGAAGAAAAAGCTATGGTATACCTTCCTCAGATCCTACGCCATTCCATTCAGAAAACAATTCGTAAAAGATAATTATATTCTGGACTTTTACTGTTCGAAAGCGAGTCTGGCAATTGAAATTGATGGTGGACAGCACTTTTCTGAAGAAGATCTGGAATATGATAAGAAGAGAACAGAGAACTTACAGCTAAAGAATATAGAGGTTCTTCGCTTTACCAACACAGATATACAAATTCGGTTTAAAGCCGTATGTGAGAAGATTGATGAAACGGTAAAAAGACGGATATAAGTCGCCCTCACCCGTCACGGCTTACGCCGTGCCACCCTCTCCCGCGTCCGGGAGAGGGCAAGAAAGGAGTTCGTCATGAAAGAGATGGAAAAAACATACAGCCCTTCGGGGATCGAAGAAAAGCAGTACGCCCGCTGGGAAAAGAACGGCTATTTTCACGCGGACGCGGCATCGGACAAGAAACCCTATACCATCGTGATCCCGCCGCCCAATATCACGGGGCAGCTGCACATGGGGCACGCGCTGGACAATACGCTGCAGGATATCCTCATCCGCTTCAAGCGGATGCAGGGCTATGAAGCTCTGTGGCTGCCGGGCACGGACCACGCCTCCATCGCGACCGAAGCGAAGGTCGTGGAAGCCATGCGCGCCGAAGGTCTCACCAAAGAAATGCTGGGCCGCGAAGGATTCTTAAAGCGGGCCTGGGACTGGCGCGAGACCTACGGCAAGCGCATCGTCCAGCAGCTTCGGAAGATGGGCTCCTCCTGCGACTGGGACCGCGAGCGCTTTACCATGGACGAGGGCTGCTCCGAAGCGGTGAAGACCGTCTTCGTGAAGCTTTACGAGGAAGGCCTGATCTACCGCGGCAACCGCATGGTCAACTGGTGCCCGAAGTGCAACACCTCCATTTCCGACGCGGAGGTCGAATACGAGGAGCAGCAGGGGCATTTCTGGCATCTGCTCTACCCGGTGAAGGAGACCGGCGAGATGCTGGAACTGGCGACGACCCGTCCGGAGACCATGCTCGGCGATACCGCCGTGGCGGTAAATCCGGAAGATCCGCGCTACGCACATCTGCACGGCTGCCACGTGATCCTGCCGCTCATCAATAAGGAGATCCCGATCGTTCTGGACGAGCACGCGGACATGGAAAAGGGCACCGGCGTGGTAAAGATCACTCCGGCTCACGACCCGAACGACTTCGAGGTCGGCAACCGCCATGATCTGCCGCGCGTGCGCGTCTTTACCTACGACGGACATATGACCGGCGCTGCCGAAGCGGCGGCTGCCCGCGAGCTTTTGGAAAGCGGCCGCACCGCGCTGGGCGAGCCGGAGGTCCTGGACTGCGGCAAATACGCGGGTCTGCCCGTGCTCGAAGCCCGGAAGGAGATCGTGAAGGATCTCGAAGCCGGCGGATATTTAAAGAGCGTGGAGCCTCTGACCCACGATGTCGGCACCTGCTACCGCTGCCATTCCACCATCGAACCGATGGTGAGCCAGCAGTGGTTCGTGAAGATGAAGCCGCTTGCCGGTCCGGCCATTCAGGCGGTGGAAGAGGGCCGCATCCGCTTCGTGCCGGAGCGCTTTACGAAAGCGTATCTCAACTGGATGTACGGCACCCGCGACTGGTGCATCTCCCGGCAGCTTTGGTGGGGACATCAGATCCCGGCCTGGTACTGTGACGACTGCGGCGAGACGATCGTGGCGAAGGAAACGCCCGCCGTCTGCCCGAAGTGCGGCAGCACGCATCTGACGCAGGATCCGGACACGCTTGACACCTGGTTCTCCAGCGCCCTCTGGCCGTTCTCGACCATGGGCTGGCCGGAAGAAACGGCCGATATGAAGAAATTTTACCCGACCGATACGCTGGTCACCGGCTACGATATCATCGGCTTCTGGGTAAGCCGCATGATCTTCTCCGGCCTGGCCTACACCGGAAAAGAGCCCTTCCATACCGTCTTCATCCACGGCATCGTGCGCGACGCGCTGGGCCGGAAGATGAGCAAATCTCTCGGCAACGGCATCGATCCGCTCGAGGTCATCGAAAAGTACGGCGCGGACGCCCTGCGCATCATGCTGGTGACCGGCAACTCGCCGGGCAATGACATGCGTTTCTACTGGGAACGCGTCGAGGCCGGCCGGAACTTTATCAACAAGGTCTGGAACGCGTCGCGCTTCCTGCTGATGAACCTCGAAGGGATCGAGCGGAAGAGCGTGAAGGAAGTCTCGCTTCACGATGAGGACAAGTGGATCCTGTCCCGTCTGAACGAGACTGTCCGCAGCGTCACCGACAACCTGGAAGCCTTCGAGCTGGGCATGGCGCAGCAGAAGATCTGCGATTTTGTCTGGGACGAGTTCTGCGACTGGTATATTGAGATGGTGAAGCCGCGCTTCTACGGCGAGGCGGACGCCGCCTCGAAGGAAGCCGCCGCCGCGACGCTTCTTTACGTGCTGCGGAACGCGTTAAAGCTCCTGCATCCTTTCATCCCCTTCGTGACGGAGGAGATCTACGGCTATCTGGAGACCGGCGACGAGACCATCATGCTTTCCGCCTGGCCGCAGTTTGACGAAGCCCTGTCCTTCCCGGAAGAAGAGCAGCGCATCGAATGGGCCAAGGACGTGGTCCGGGGTGTGCGGCAGATCCGTGTGGATATGAATGTGGCGCCGTCCAAAAAGATTCACCTGAGCCTTGTAAGCGAGGACCCCGCGGTGCGGGATTCCTTCGAGAAGAGCCGCGACTTCCTTTCCAGTCTGGCGAATGCCTCCGGCATCAGCGTGCAGGCGGATAAGGCCGGCATCCCGGCGGATGCGGTATCAAGCGTGACCGGTGCCGCGGCGCTGTTCATCCCGCTGGATGAGCTCGTGGACAAGGCGAAGGAGATCGAGCGTCTGTCCGGAGAGCTGAAGCGCCTTGAGGGCGAGCTGGCCCGTTCGAACGGCATGCTGAGCAACGAGAAGTTCATCAGCCGCGCGCCGCAGGCGAAGATCGACGAGGAGAAAGCCAAGCTCGCGAAGTATCAGAAGATGTTCGCGGAAGTGGAAGCGCGTCTCGCCCAGCTGCAGAAATAAAGGATGCAGAATGCTTCGTTGAAGATTTGTGCCTCGCTGCCTCCGGGCGCGCTCAGCGATAAAAGAATGCTGCCAGTAAAAGGAGAAAGACGATGTTATTGAACGTCGGTGACAAAGCCCCGGATTTTACCCTCCCGGATAAGGACGGAAATCCGGTCAGCCTTTCGGACTTTATCGGGAAAAAGGTCGTTCTGTATTTCTACCCGAAGGACAATACCCCGGGCTGCACGCGGCAGGCCTGCGCGTTTGCGGGCAGCTTCGCCGGGTTCCGCGAAAAGAACGCCGCGGTGATCGGCGTCAGCCGGGATTCCGCCGCCTCGCATCAGAAATTTGCCGAGAAGTACAGTCTGCCGTTCGTCCTTTTGTCCGACCCGGAGCGAAAGGTCATCGAAGCTTACGGCGTCTGGCAGGAGAAGAAAAACTACGGCAAAGTCAGCTTCGGCGTGGTGCGTACGACCTATCTGATCGATGAGAACGGCATCATCGAGACGGTGATGCCGAAGGTCAAGCCGGATACGAACGCGGAAGAGATCCTGGCGTATCTGGGATAGATTTGTCATCGAATCTGAATTGCCGCTTCTGTTTTGAAGGGGAGGAACCATGGATTATTCTCTCTTCTGTGAATCTTTGCAGGCGCTTCTTGCCGATACGCCTTACCCGCTGGCGGTGCTTTCGAACGCCGCCGCCTTTCTGTACCAAGAATTGCCGGATCTGAACTGGGCGGGGTTCTATCAGGCCGATACGGATCCGGCGGGAGGGAAGATCCTCTCGCTCGGCCCTTTCCAGGGAAAGCCGGCCTGCATCGAAATCCCCTGGGGCCGGGGCGTCTGCGGCACGGCGGCTGCGCGGAATCAGACGCAGCTGGTCCCGGACGTGCATGCATTTCCCGGCCACATCGCCTGCGACGCGGCCTCGGCTTCGGAGATCGTGATCCCGCTGCATAAACAAGACGGGAGTTTCTGGGGCGTGCTGGATATCGACAGTCCGGTCACGGACCGCTTTACGGAAGAGGACCGGGAAGGTCTGGAAGCCGCCGCGAAGCTGATCGCGCAGGCTCTGCAGACGGCGCGGGAGCGGTAACGATCCGGCGGTTTTACAGGAAAAAATAGTTTTAAAAACGATACGGGCGGATTGACATCCGCCCTTTTATTTGTTAGAATAAAAACAGATTAGACATCGTGAACGACCTGTCAGACAACTGGCAGGTCAGCAGACAGGACCAAGAGCGGAAAAAGCGCTCGGTCGGGAGGTTTCCTGTGCGGGATTATTATGTAATGCTGGGCGGCTTCGGCAGCGGAAAGAGCGAGCTGGCCTTAAATATGGCGGTCAACAAAGCTGCCGCGGGAGACTGCATGCTGGTGGATCTGGACGTGATAAACCCGTATTTCCGTTCCACCGAACGCGCCGACGTACTGGAAGCCGCCGGCGTGGAACTCATCTCCCCGCCGTATTCCATGAAAAAGATCGAGATCATGTCCCTTTCGCCCCGGGTCTATGCGGCTTTCGCGCCCGGCGAGGGGACGGTTTTCTTTGACGTGGGCGGCGATCACGTCGGCGCCGTCGCGATCGGCCAGTACAAGCCGAACTTTATGAAGCTGCCGCCCGAAAAGCTGAACGTGCTCTTCGTGATCAATCCGAGAAGGCCCGTCGCGGCGGACTTCGAAAGTGCGTCGGCCCTGCTGGAGAAGATCCAGGGCGTCTCGCGGCTTCAGGTGACCGGTTTCGTCAACAACGCGAACCTGGCGGAAGAAACGGTGCCGGAGCATCTTCTGGAAGGCTATGAAGTCGTAAAACAGCTTTCCGAAGCCACCGGCATCCCCGTCTGGGGAACCTGCGGCACGCAGGAGATCCTGGACGGCTTTGAAAAAATCGTCGCCGAAAAACAGCTGGACGAGCGTTTTATCGGCCGGCGCTATCCGATCAGGATCCTGATGCACAGAAGCTGGGATAAGTTCCTGACGGAAGGACTATAGCCGCCGAGCGCGCCCGACACAAGTTTTCGAAAGCCCCTTGAGGCGACCTGACGACTCCTTTCTTGTTTTGGAAGGTCGCCGAAGCGGGCTGAGAAAACTTCGTGTCGAGGCAGCGAGGCGGAAAGAGACAATATTCAATTCGTTCTACAAAGCAGGAGGAATGCTTATGATCAAAGTAACCATTTATGAAGACTGGTGCAAAGGCTGCGGCCTGTGCGTCAGAGCCTGCCCCAAAGGCGTTCTGGCCCTGTCCACCTCGCACCTGAACAAGAAGGGCTATTACCCGGCGGAAGTCGTGAACCAGGACGCATGCATCGCCTGCACCGCCTGCGCCAGGACCTGCCCGGACGTAGCCATCGAGATCGAAAAGTAAGGAGAGCGAGCTATGGCAAAGAAACTGATGAAAGGATGCGAAGCCATCGCGGAAGCCGCCATCCAGGCCGGCTGCCGTTACTTTTTCGGCTATCCCATCACACCGCAGAACGATATCCCCGAGTACATGTCCCTGCGGCTGCCGCAGGTCGGCGGCTGCTTCCTGCAGGCGGAAAGTGAGCTCGCGGCCATCAATATGGTTTACGGCGCCGCCGGCGCGGGTGCCCGCGTCATGACCTCCTCGTCGAGCCCGGGCATCAGCTTAAAGCAGGAAGGCATCTCTACCGCGGCTGCGGCCGAGCTGCCCTGCGTCGTCGTCAACATGATGCGCGGCGGCCCCGGTCTGGGCAATATCCAGGCTTCCCAGGGCGACTATTTCCAGGCCACCAAGGGCGGCGGCCACGGCGACTATCACGTGATCGTGTATGCCCCGTCCTCTATCCAGGAAGCGGTCGGCATGATGGCCAAGGCCTTCGACGTCGCGGATGAGTACCGCATCCCCGTTATGATCCTGGCCGACGGTCTGATCGGTCAGATGATGGAGCCGGTCGATATGGATCAGGTCGGCGAAGTGCATCTGCGCGAAAAACCCTGGGCCGCAACCGGCTACGTGCCCGGCGGGAAAAAGCCCCGTGCGGTAATCAACTCCCTGTATATTGAGACCGAGGATCTGGACGTGCTCGTGAGCCGTCTGGAAGCCCGCTACGAAGTGATCCGCCAAAAAGAACCCATGATCGAGACCTATAAGACCGAAGGCGCGGAATACATTCTCTGCGCGTACGGCACGGTCGCCCGCGTCTGCAAGGCCGCGGTCCGCATCCTGGAAGAAAAAGGCGTGAAGGTCGGTCTGGTCCGGCCGATCACCCTCTGGCCGTTCCCGTATGACAAGGTCCGCGAAGCCATCGCGCAGGAGAGCGTGAAGGAAGCGCTGACCGTGGAAGTCAGCAGCGGCCAGATGGTGGAAGATATCCGCCTGGCCGTGAACGGGATCAAGCCCGTGCAGTTCATGGGCAAGGGCGGCAGCCGCATTCCTTCGGCGGAAGAGATCGCCGAACGGATCATGGAAATGAGGAGGGCATAAAGCATGGCAACCGTATTTAAGAAAACTTCCGTCCTGACGGACGCCCCCCCTGCATTACTGCCCCGGCTGCGGTCACGGGATCGTGCACCGCATGGTCGCCGAGGTGATCGAAGAGCTCGGGATCCGGGAAAAGACCGCCGGCATCGCACCGGTGGGCTGCGCCGTATTTGCCTACAATTACTTTGACATCGATATGTACGAAGCCGCGCACGGCCGTGCGCCGGCCGTTGCCACGGGCTACAAGCGGGTCCAGCCGGATCATTACATCTTTACCTATCAGGGCGACGGCGACCTGGCCTCCATCGGCACGGCGGAGATCGTGCAGGCGGCCCACCGCGGCGAGAAAATCACCACGATCTTCATCAACAACGCGATCTACGGCATGACCGGCGGCCAGATGGCGCCGACCACGCTGGTGGGACAGAAGACCACGACCAGCCCGCTCGGCCGTGACAAGGAGCACTGCGGCGAGCCGATCCGCATGGCGGAAATGCTCGCGACCATCAGCGGCTCCGCCTTCATTGCCCGCTGCGCGCTGAATACGACCCCCAACCTGATCAAGACCAAGCAGGCCATTAAGAAGGCTTTCGAGACGCAGATCGCGCGCAAGGGCTTCTCCATGGTGGAGATCCTGTCCCCCTGCCCGACCAACTGGGGCAAATCCCCGGCGGAGGCCATGGACTGGATCGGCGAGGCCATGATCCCGTACTACCCGCTGGGCGTCTTCAAGGAGGTGTAAGATGGTTGAAAGAAATCTTTTTGCCGGATTCGGCGGCCAGGGCGTGCTGCTGATGGGTCAGCTGCTGGCGCAGGCCGGCATGATGGAAGGCAAGTTCACGACCTGGGTCCCCTCCTACGGCCCGGAAATGCGCGGCGGCACGGCCAACTGCGCCGTTACGCTTTCGGATCAGGAGATCGACTCCCCGCTGGTGACCCGCCCCACCTCGCTGGTCGCCATGAATCTGCCTTCGCTGGAAAAATTCGAAAAGACCGTGGAGCCCGGCGGCAGCATCTACGTCAACAGCTCCATGATCAAAAGGCCGGTCAGCCGCACGGACGTGAAGGCCTACTATGTGCCCTGCAACGAGCTCGCGGCCGAGATGGGCAACGACAAGGTCTCCAATATGATCATGCTCGGCGCCTATCTGGGACAGTCGAAGTGCGTGGACGTGGAGACGATCCTCGAAGCGCTCCTGGAAAAGCTCGGCCAGAAAAAAGCAAAACTGATCCCCTTAAACCGGGAAGCGCTCTTAAAGGGCGCCGCGTGCGTGAAATAAAAATGATACAGGGGCGGCGCCCGCGCCGCCCCGAAGGAGAGATATGCCCCGATTCGTATCCCCCGCCGAAGCCGTCCGCGGCATAAAGGACGGCGACTGCATCCTCTACAACAATTTCTTAAGCGTCATCAACGCGGAGCAGTTAAGCGCCGCGCTGAACGAGCGCTTTGAGAAGGAAGGACATCCCGCGCACTTAAGCCTCTACTGCAGCGCGGGTCTCGGCGGCTGGACGCCCGGCAATGTCTGCGAGAAGATCGTTTGCCTCGGCGCGGTGGATACCGTGTATTTAAGCCATTTCGGAACGACCCCCGAAACGGCCCGGCTGATCCTGGAGAACAAGCTGGAAGCCTACAACCTGCCCTTCGGCGTCATGTCCCACGCGATCCGCGCGGCGGCCGGCGGCGAGGAGTACGTGATCTGCGACACCGGTCTGAACCTGTTCACGGATCCGAAGTACAAAGGCTATCAGCTGAATGAACGCAGCAAAAAGGAGCTGGTGCAGGAGATCGTGATCGACGGGAAACGGCGCCTCAAATACGACGTGCCCTGTCCGGACGTAGCCTTCATCAAGGGCAGCTCCTGCGACGAAGAGGGGAATATCAGCATGGAGGATGAGGTCGCGATCGGCGATGCGCTCTCCATCGCGCAGCTGGTGCGCCGCCGCGGCGGGAAGGTGATCGTGCAGGTCGCCCGGAAGCTTGCGGCGCCGCGCCATCCCATGGAGATGGTGATCCCCGCGACGCTGGTGGACGACATCTGCCTCTGCCCGGAGCAGACGCAGGTGCAGGGCCTGCCCGGCGTGGATCCGCTCTTCTCCGGTCAGCAGCAGTTAAGCGACGAAGCGCTCTGCGAGATGGTCCGGCAGAAAGCCGCGGGCGCAAAGAAAGACCCGGCCAAGAAGCGGATCGCCGAACGGGCGGTCAGGGAATTAAGACCCGGCCATGTGGTCAATATTGGAGTCGGTGCGCCGGAATACGTGGCGGAGGAAGCCGCCCGCAGCGGGATCCTCTCCCAGGTGAATCTGACCGTGGAATCCGGTCCCATGCGGGGCCTGCCGGCCGGCGGCGCCCCCTTCGGCTCGGCCATCAGCCCGCACAGCATCTGCACCTGCGCGGAGCAGTTTGACTTTTACGACGGCGGCGGTCTGGACATCTGCTTCATCGGCGCGCTCGAGATCGACGCCGAGGGCAATGTAAACGGCCACTATCATCCGAAAAAGCTTTCCGGCATCGGCGGCTTCATCAATATCACGCAGTTCACCCACAAGGTCGTGTTCTGCACCGCCTTTTCCGCGGGCGGTCTCGAGTTTGAAGAAACGCCGGACGGGCTGCACATAAAAAAAGAGGGGAGATTCCCCAAGTTCGTTGAAAAAGTAAACGCCTTAAGCTTCAGCGCCGAGAACGCCCGCGCCTACGGGCAGGAGGTCCTTTACGTCACGGAGCGCTGCGTGTTCCGGCTCGGAGAAAAGGGACTGGTCCTGACCGAAGCGGCGCCCGGCGTGGACGTACAGAAGGATATCCTGGACCGCCTGCCGTTTGCGGTCGAAGTGGAGCTTGATTCCTGAAGAAGCAGAGCTTTTCAGTCGATCGGGATGGCAAAGTCCCGCATGGTATTCAGGATGTGCAGATGCATGGCCGTCCGGGCGCCGGTGGGATTGCGGTCTTTCAGGTACTGCATGATCAGACGGTGATCGTTCAGGCTGTGCTCGGCCACCTGCGGCGATTCGTTCGCGAGAATGACGCCCTGGCGGATCGCCCGGTTGAAGATCGGCAGCAGCGCCGTAATAAACTGGTTGTGCGTGGCGGATGCGATGGAATTGTGGAAGTTCTGCTCGTATTCGTCCCAGCGGGGATCCCGCGCACGGATAATGGTCTCCAGTTCCTCGCCGCAGTGCAGGATCGCGGCCAGCTCCGTTTCCCCGGCGCGCAGTGCGGCATAATACGCCGCCTGAGGCTCGAACATCAGGCGCATCTCGTACAGATCCCGAAGATTCACGCGGGTGTCCTGGATCCGCAGAATATCATAATCCGCGTGGATATGCTCGCTGCGGGTCACAAAGGTGCCCACACCGCGCCGCACTTCCAAAAGGCCGCGGGTGGAGAGGATGCGGATCGCCTCGCGCAGGGTCGTGCGGGACACCCGGAACTCTTCCGAGAGCTCCAGTTCCCCCGGCAGTTTGTCGCCGGGCTGGAAGCGGCCTTCGGTGATCATGCGGGACAGATCCTCCGAGACCCGGTAGGAAAGAATACTGTGCGGACTCATGCGAAATACCTCCGTCCCGCCCATTATAGCGAAAAAAACGGAACGTAACAATATAAAATCCAAAAAGAGGAGATGGCAGCAGTGGAAAATCTGAAGATTGAACTGACAAAGAACCCGAAGAAAAAGCCCGGCCCCGGTGACAAGCTCGGCTTCGGCACGATATTTACGGATCACATGTTCCTGATGGAATATGACAAAGGCATCGGCTGGCACGATGCGCGCATCGTCCCGTACGGGCCGGTCAGCCTGAGTCTGGCCAGCACCTGCCTGCACTATGCGCAGGAAACCTTCGAAGGATTGAAGGCTTACCGAGCGGATGACGGCCGTATCCTGATGTTCCGGCCGGAGGAGAATTTCAAACGGATGAATATCTCCAACGCGCGTCTCTGCATGCCTGAGCTGGACGTGGATTTCTGCGTGGAATGCCTGAAAAAACTGGTAGACATCGATAAGGAATGGGTGCCCGAAGCAGAAGGCGCTTCCCTGTATATCCGGCCCATGACCATCGGCATCGAGTCCCGTCTGGGAGTCAAGGAAGCAGACAACTATCTCTTTGCCATCCTCTTAAGTCCCAGCGGCGCCTATTATGAGAGCGGCTTAAAGCCGGTGAAGATCTACGTGGAAGAGAACTACGTCCGGGCCGTACGCGGCGGCGTCGGTTTTGCCAAGACCGGCGGCAACTATGCGAGCAGCATGCTGGCGCAGCATGTGGCGCACGAGCAGGGCTACGCGCAGGTCCTCTGGCTGGACGGCGTGGAACGCAAATACATCGGTGAAGTCGGCGCGATGAATATCTTCTTCGTGATCGACGGCGAGGTGATCACGCCCGAACTGGACGGCAGCATCCTGGCCGGCATTACGCGCAAGTCCATCATCGAGCTGCTCCGGGAGGAAGGCTACAAGGTCACGGAGCGCAAGCTCAGCATTCAGGAGGTCGCGCAGGCCTATGAGGAAGGCAAGCTGCAGGAAGTCTTCGGCAGCGGCACTGCCGCCGTCATCAGCCCTGTCGGCGAACTGAAGTGGGGCGACAAGGTCATGAAGATCGGCGGCGGCGAGATCGGCCCGATCTCTTTCAAGGCCTATCAGACGCTGACCGGCATCCAGTGGGGACGCATCGCGGGTCCCGAAGGCTGGTCCGTGGAGGCGGCCCGGCTGTAGGCAGCACCGGACGGAAGATGAAATGCGGGGAGGCTTCGGCCCTCCCGCATTTTTTGTTTGCTTTTTTTGTCGAGCTCTATTACAATACGCAGGGTGATCCTTTACGGATCGCCGGGAGGCTTTTATGGTTAGAGAAGATATCAGAAACGTGGCGATCATCGCGCACGTCGATCACGGTAAAACAACGCTCGTGGACGAGCTTTTAAAACAGAGCGGCGTATTCCGCGCGAATCAGGAGGTGGCGGACCGCGTCATGGATTCCGGCGACCTGGAGCGCGAGCGCGGCATCACGATCCTTTCGAAAAACACCGCCGTAACCTTTAACGGCGTGAAGATCAATATCATCGATACGCCCGGCCATGCGGATTTCGGCGGCGAGGTGGAGCGCGTCTTAAAAATGGTGAACGGCGTCATTCTGGTCGTGGATGCTTTTGAAGGCCCCATGCCGCAGACCCGTTTCGTGCTTTCCAAGGCGCTGGAGCTGGATCTGGACGTGGTGGTCTGCATCAATAAAGTAGACCGGCCGGAAGCGAGACCGCAGGAAGTCGTGGACGAAGTCATCGATCTGCTGCTGGATCTGGACGCTTCCGAGCGGCAGCTGGACTGCCCCTTCATTTTCGCCTCCGCCAAGTCCGGCTGGGCCGTCCGGGACCTGAACGATGAGCGGAAAAATATGCGCCCGCTCTTTGAGACGATCCTGGAAGCGATCCCGGCGCCCCAGGGCGATCCGGACGCGCCGCTTAAGGTCCTCATCAGCACCATCGACTACAACGAGTACGTCGGCCGCATCGGCGTGGGCAAGGTGGATCAGGGCGCCATTCATGTGAATCAGGAGGTCACCATCGTCAACGCGCACCTGGAGGACGCCAAGCGCCGGGTGAAGATCAGCAAGCTTTACGAATTTGACGGTCTGCAGAAAAAAGACGTGGAAAGCGCGAATATCGGTTCCATCGTCGCCATTTCCGGCGTTTCGGAGATCCATATCGGCGATACGCTCTGCGATCCGGCCGATCTGACCCCGATTCCTTTCCAGAAGATCTCCGAGCCGACCATCTCCATGCAGATGATGGTCAACGATTCGCCTTTCGCGGGGCAGGAGGGTAAATACGTGACGAGCCGCCACATCCGCGACCGTCTCTTCCGTGAGCTCAATACCGACGTTTCCCTGCGCGTGGAGGAGCTTTCCCCCGACTGCTTCAAGGTGAGCGGACGCGGTGAACTGCACCTGTCCATTCTGGTGGAGACCATGCGCCGCGAGGGCTACGAATTTGCCGTCAGCAAGCCGGAAGTCATCTATAAGCGCAGCGAGACCGGCCGGCTCTTAGAGCCCATGGAGCGCGTTTATGTAGACGTGCCGGACGAATATTCGGGAACGGTCATCGAAAAGCTGAGCCTGCGCAAGGGCGAGCTCTCGAATATGCGGCCTTTCGGCGACAGCCGCACCCGCCTGGAATTCATGATCCCGTCCCGGGGACTTATCGGCTACCGCGACGAATTCATGACGGATACGAAGGGCACCGGCATCATGAACCAGCTCTTTGACGGCTATGCGACCTACAAGGGCGATATCCACTACCGCAACCAGGGCTCCCTGATCGCTTTCGAGACCGGCGAAGCCGTCACCTACGGCCTGTTCAACGCGCAGGAGCGCGGCGCGCTGTTCATCGGTCCCGGCGAACGGGTCTATGCGGGCATGGTCGTCGGCCAGACCGGCAAGGCGCAGGACGTGGAGGTCAACGTCTGCAAGAAGAAGCAGCTGACCAATACGCGTGCCTCCGGCTCGGACGAAGCGCTGCGTTTAACGCCCCCCAAGCAGATGAGCCTGGAGCAGTACATGCAGTTCATCGATACGGACGAGCTGCTGGAGGTCACACCGGAGACCCTGCGCATCCGCAAACGGATCCTCGATCCCACCCTGAGAAAGCGCGCCGGCATCGCTGCCAAGCAGCGCGCGGAGAGTGCCAATGCATAAGAACCTGCGTAAGATCCCTTCCCTTGCGGTCCTTCTGACCGCTCTCCTGCTCGTGACCGGCTGCGCCGGATCGGCGGGCGGGTCGGTCACGGCTGACCAGACGGCGGGAAACGCGAAAGCGGAGATCTCCTTTGAGGAGACCGCGGATCAGCCGGCAGAGGAAGAGAAAAAGCAGGAGACGACAGAAAAATCCGCCGCTCCCCGGCAAAAGCCGGCTGGCGGAGCTGACGGCAGCGATCAGAGACCCGAGACGCCGGAAGCGCCGAAGGCATCCGAGGCAAAGACGGCCGATCAGCCGGAAAAAGAGAAACCGGAGAAGGATGAGCCCAAGCCGGAGGAGCACGAGACCCCGAAGCCCACGGAACCGGAAGCGCCGAAACCGGAGACCCCGGAGGTCCCGCAGCCCGAAGCACAGGCCCCCGAACCGCCCGCCGCACCGGAGCCCTCGAAGCCCAGAGATAACGGAAGGATCCTGTTCATCGGGGATTCCCGCACGATCGACCTGTTCGCCGACTCCGATGATGAGCTCGTGAACTTCCAGGCGAACGGGATCGCCGTGTATGCGCGCCACGGATACGGTTACAGCTATATGGTGGATGTCGTGAATTCGTACGGATGGGACAACTTCGACACGCTCGTAACCTGGATGGGTGCCAATGACCACGGCGACTTTTCAAACTACGGACCCTTTTATGAGCAGGTCCTGAATGCCGGCAAGAACCTGATCGTCTGCACGGTCGGGCCCACACAGACCGATTCCCTCGAGGACGAGGACCGTCCCTACTACAGCAACGACAATATGACCGGCTTTAACTACGGTCTCGTCACCTGGGCAGCCGATCACGGCGTCCGGATCATCGATACCTATAACTATATCGCAGGCAATATCCAGATCGATCCCGACGGCGTCCACTATCTCCCGCGTCCGACGACCTCCATCTGGAATTACATCCTCTCGTCCCTGTAAAGGATCAAGACACCGGTTCGGCCGGCTTCCGGAAATACGCCGCCGGTCCGCGCTCCAGGACCGCTCTTCCATCCGTCATCTGCGTGATCTCTCCGCAGAATCTTTCAATATCAGATGATATTATATTGACCTCTGCCCGCACCCGTTCCTCATATTTAATATCATCTGTTATTATATTATGCTCCCGAAGGTATCGCTGCAGCGGCGTGACATAGGAATAATCAATAGCAATTGTTATTTTATTTCCGTAGACCATATCTGCGCTCGGCGTGTTCCGGAGCCCCTCCTGGGCCGCCTGGGTATAGGCGCGCACGAGGCCGCCGGTCCCCAGCAGGGTCCCACCGAAATAACGCGTGACGATGATGAGCGTGTCCGTGAGTCCGGCGCCGGTCAGGACCTCCAGGATCGGTTTCCCCGCTGTTCCCGAGGGCTCCCCGTCGTCGCTGCACCTCGTGTTCTCTCCGCGGCTCCCAATGGAGAAGGCAT
>JAFZRH010000079.1 GCA_017619975.1 Lachnospiraceae bacterium
ACGCCCAGCGGATTCAGGACGATGTCAAGCGGTCTTCCGTTCGGCAGGAAAGGCATATCCTCGACCGGCAGGATGCGGGACACGACGCCCTTGTTGCCGTGACGGCCGCTCATCTTGTCGCCGACGGAGATCTTTCTCTTCTGGGCCACGTAGATGCGCACGCTCATGCTCACGCCGGGCGGCAGCTCGTCGCCGGCTTCGCGGGTAAAGACCTTGGTATCCAGGACCACGCCGTAGGCGCCGTGCGGCACTTTCAGGGACGTATCACGGACTTCGCGGGCCTTCTCGCCGAAGATGGCGCGCAGCAGGCGCTCTTCCGGCGTCAGTTCGGTCTCGCCCTTCGGCGTGACCTTGCCGACCAGGATGTCGCCGGTACGGACTTCCGCACCGATGCGGATAATGCCGCGGTCGTCCAGATCCTTTAAGGAATCTTCGCCGACACCGGGCACGTCGCGGGTGATCTCTTCCGGTCCGAGCTTGGTATCGCGGGCTTCGCTCTCGTATTCCTCAATATGAATGGAGGTATAGACGTCATCCTTTAAAAGCCGCTCGCTTAAGAGGACCGCATCTTCGTAGTTGTAGCCTTCCCAGGTCATGAAGCCGATCAGCGGGTTTTTGCCCAGGCCGATCTCGCCGCCGCTGGTGCAGGGGCCGTCCGCGATCACGTCGCCGGCCTTGATCCAGTCCCCTTTATTCACAATGGGCTTCTGGTTATAGCTGTTGCTCTGGTTGGAGCGCTTGAACTTGGACAGCGGATACTCTTCCACGCTGCCGTCCTTTAAGCGGAGCACGACCTTGTCGGCGGAGACGTAAATGGCTTCGCCGTCATGCTTCGCGACCACGCAGACGCCGGAGTCGACGGCCGCCTTGTGTTCCATACCGGTACCGACGATGGCGGACTCGGTGGTCATAAGCGGCACAGCCTGACGCTGCATGTTGGAGCCCATCAGCGCGCGGTTCGCGTCGTCGTTCTCCAGGAAGGGGATCATGGAAGTCGCCACGGAGAAGACCATCTTCGGGGACACGTCCATCAGGTCGATGCGGGTCTTGTCGTACTGGCTGGTCTCGTCCTTATAGCGGCCGGTGACGTTCTTGGTCGTGAAATGGCCTTCCTCGTCCAGGCTCGCGTTTGCCTGCGCCACGATGTAGTTGTCTTCTTCATCCGCGGCCAGGTAGACGACGTCATCCGTTACGCGGGGATTGGCCGGATCGGATTTGTCCACGATGCGGTACGGCGCCTCGACGAAGCCGTATTCGTTGATGCGGGCATAGGTCGCCAGCGAGTTGATCAGGCCGATGTTCGGACCTTCGGGAGTCTCGATGGGGCACATGCGGCCGTAGTGGCTGTAGTGAACGTCGCGGACTTCGAAACCGGCGCGGTCACGGGACAGACCGCCGGGGCCCAGAGCCGACAGACGGCGCTTGTGCGTCAGCTCGGACAGCGGGTTGTTCTGATCCATGAACTGGGACAGCTGGGAGCTTCCGAAGAACTCCTTGACAGCCGCGGTCACGGGCTTGATGTTGATCAGGGACTGCGGGGTGATGTCCTCCTGTTCCTGCGTGGTCATGCGCTCGCGCACGACTCTTTCCAGACGGGACAGACCGATGCGGTACTGATTCTGCAGCAGTTCGCCCACGGCACGGATGCGGCGGTTGCCCAGATGGTCGATATCGTCACAGTTGCCCAGGCCGAACTGCAGGCCGCAGCAATAGCTGACGGAAGCGTAGATATCGTCTCTCGTCACATGCTTCGGGATCAGATCGCGGAGGCTGCGGTGCAGCATTTCCTTCTGCTCTTCCTCTTCCGGATAGGCTTCCAGGAAGGCGACCAGCGCCGGATACCAGACCAGTTCCCGGACGCCGTATTCCTTCGGGTCATAGGAAACATAGCCGGCCATATCCACGGTACGGTTGGTCAGCACCTTGACGGGGGTGCCTTCCACGTCCACGACCACGGATTCCACGCCGGTATTCTGGATCTCATCGCAGCGGGCAGCGGTTAAGACCTCGCCGGCCTCGGCGACCACTTCTCCGGTATCCTTGTTGATGACGTCCTCCGCCAGACGGCGGCCGCTCACGCGGCGCTTCAGCTGAAGCTTCTTATTGTATTTATAGCGGCCGACCTTCGCCAGATCGTAGCGGCGGGGGTCAAAGAGCATGGTTTCAAAAAGGCTGCGGGCATTGTCCACATACAGCGGTTCACCGGGACGGATCTTCTTGTACAGTTCCAGAAGGCCTTCATCCACATTGGTGGCCGGATCCTTCGCCAGAGAGCCTTTGATCAGCGGCAGTTCCCCGAATTTTTCAAGGATCTCTCCGTTTGTCCCGATGCCGAGCGCGCGAAGCAGAACGGTGACCGGGACCTTGCGGGTACGGTCCACACGGGCCCAGAAAACGTCATTGGAGTCGGTCTCATATTCGAGCCAGGCACCGCGGTTCGGAATGACCTGACTGGAGAAAAGGGCTTTGCCCAGCTTATCGTGGTCCAGGCTGTAATAGATGCCCGGGGAACGGACCAGCTGGCTGACGATAACGCGCTCCGCGCCGTTGATCACGAAGGAGCCCGTTTCTGTCATTAAAGGCATATCGCCCATAAAAATGGTATGCTCACGAATGGTGCCGGTCTCGTGGTTGACCAGATTGACCTTCACCTTTAAGGGCGCCGCGTAGGTGGCGTCTCTTTCTTTACATTCCTGGATAGTATATTTCGCCTCATCGGTGCAGAACTTAAAATCCACAAATTCCAGGCTTAAGTTTCCGCTGAAGTCCGAGATGGGAGAAATGTCGTCAAAAGCCTCCCGCAGACCATCGCTCAAAAACCACTCGTACGATTTCTTCTGGATCTCGATCAGATTCGGCAGCTCCAGAACTTCTCTCTGTCTCGAGTAGCTCATGCGCATGTTCCGGCCGGAAGCCACCGGACGCATTCTGTTTTTCTCCATAGACCTTACTCCCCTGATAGAATTGTTGACGCCAAGAAGGGCATAGTGAGGCCACTTGCCCACAATAGCGCAATCTTCATATTACCAAAGCCTGACCCTTCTGTCAAGCAGATTTTGAGGAGTTTTTTTGAAGTTTTTCGAAAGATTCTTTGATATGTTTTTGTTTTTCTTACTATAGCACAGCCTGTTGCTCTTGACAAGCGCTTCTTTCGGGCGTTATGATGAACCTGCGGATCTTCTCCGCGGCTCCGCCGGACGGAGCATTCCCGAACGACGTCACAACTGAAAAAGTCTCCCCCGGAAAGGAATCATGTCGGAATCCGTCAAGGACTATCTGTCTTCTTATCATGCCCTGCGGCAGGAGATCGATGAAATGGAGGATCGCCTGACCGCGCTCAGAGACCATGTGTTCAGCCTGCAGTCGCCGGCTTATTCCGGCCTGCCAGGAAAGAAAGCGCCCCGGGACCCTGCGGAGGATCTGGCCTGCCTCTTTGATCTGGAGCAAAGCTACCGGCATTCCATTCTGGAAGCGAGGATCCGCTGCGCCCGGATCGAGCATCTGATCCTTTCGCTCTCCTCTCCCCGGGAAAAACAAATCCTGCGCGCCCGTTATCTCGACGGATTAAGCTGGGACGAAGTCTGCGGCCGCTTTCTGATCAGCGAAAGCCTGACTTATTCCCTGCACAAAAAAGCCATATCGGAGCTTGATCTCCGATATGGCAGCACGGATCCGAAAAAAGGCGAAGCGGTCAGAAGCGCATCTTGCGGACCAGCGCACAGAACTGCTGATTCGTGCGGGTGTGCTTCATCAGATCCAGGATCGTCTCCAGCGCCTCCTCGCCCTTGACGGGGTTGCTGATGGCCTGACGGATATAGGTCACGGTCTCCAGTTCTTCCGGCGTCAGAAGCTTGTCCTCCCGGCGCGTACCGGATTTCAGGATATCGATTGCCGGGAAGATGCGGCGTTCGGACAGCTTGCGGTCCAGAACCAGTTCCATATTGCCGGTGCCTTTGAATTCTTCAAAGATCACGTCATCCATGCGGGAGCCGGTCTCCACCAGAGCGGTAGCCAGGACTGTCAGGCTGCCGCCTTCCCGCATGCAGCGGGCCGCGCCGAAAAATTTCTTCGGCATATGCAAGGCGGCGGGATCCAGACCGCCGGACAGGGTCCGTCCGCTGGGCGCGACCGTCAGGTTGTAGGCGCGGGACAGGCGCGTGATACTGTCCAGCAGGATGATCACGTCCCGGCCGTGTTCGACCAGCCGCTGTGCGCGGCCCAGCACCATTTCCGTCACGCGCTTATGATGCTCCGGGGTCTCGTCGAAGGTGGAATAGATCACCTCGACATTGGGGCCTTCCACCTCTTCTTTAATATCCGTCACTTCCTCCGGCCTCTCGTCGATCAGCAGGATGATCAGCTGCATGTCCGGATGGTTCCTCGTAACGGCTTTGGCTACGTCTTTGATCAGCGTGGTCTTGCCGGCCTTGGGCGGAGAAACGATCATGCCGCGCTGGCCTTTGCCGATCGGCGCCATCAGATCCACGATCCGCATCGCACGGGCTTCCGGATCCGTCTCCAGATGGATCCGCTCATGCGGGAATTCCGGCGTCAGATCCTCGAACGGCGTGCGGGAACGGACCGTATCCGGCGATTCCCCGTTCACCGTATTGATATAAAGAAGAGCCGGGAACTTTTCCGTACTGGTCTTGATTTTCGTGACGCCGGCCAGAATGTCGCCGGTCTTTAAGCCGAAGCGGTGAATCTGCGCGGGCGAAACGTAGATGTCGTTGTCGCCGGGCATGTAGTTTTCACAGCGGATAAAGCCGAAGCCTTCCGGCATGACTTCCAGGATCCCTTCTCCGAGCGGTCCTGCCAGATTGTCGGGATAGGCCGCCTGCTTGTCCTCTCCCGCTTTCTGGATCAGACGCTCCTCTTCCGCCGTACTCCGGTAAAGGCTCTTTTCCTCGTCTGCCGCACGGTAGGAAGGACGCGTTTCTTCTGCCGGACTGCGGCGCTCCGGTGCCGGCATTTCAAAACGGGCGCGCGGCTGACGCTCCTGATTGTCTGCCGCTTCGAGCTGCGCCCGGTAAGACGGCGCATAACTGCCGAAGCCGCCCCGTCCGGGATTGCGGATCGGGCTCGGATCATAAACGCTCCGCACCGTCCTTCGTTCCGGTTTATCGGCCCGTTCCGGACTGCCGTCCGTTTTTTTCTCTTCCGAAGCGTTGGCGTATCGGAAATAACGGGGAGTCGGTGAGGGTTCCGCTTTCGTATCGTCCGCGGCGGTTTTGCTTTCAGCCTGTTCAGCTGCTTTTTCCTGAGAGGCGGCAGCTCTTGCCGCTGCTTCTTCCTCCAGCTGTTTTTTGGATTTCCGGCCCGGCTTCTTTTTCTCTCTCGGCGGCTCCCCGTTCGCGATCCGGGTCTGTTCCGCAAGGTTTTTCGCGTATTCGACGCGTTTGTCTCCCACTCTTGTCAGAAGATCGACCAGTTCCGGCTTTCTGGCATTGCTGATGCTGCGGATCCCCAGCAAATGGGCCCACTCCTTCAAAGTCACCAAAGACTCTTTTTCCAGATCAATACTCATAGATAAAAAACTCCTCACACGACACGCGGCCGCTATTCAATTGTGAAACTCACGGGAAAAATCGCAGAAAGGAAGCCGGAAGACCCTTCTGAATCCGAGGCACGATCTGCAACTGTCTATAGACTATCATATTTCAGTAAAAATGCAAGCGAAAAATTGAAAAAAAGAATTGTTTTATTGCATTTTCCTCTATGGCTTGGTAAACTATAAGCAGTCCAAACCATCGGGGGAGCTTTCACTTATGATTACCGATCCGCAGGTTCTTTATAAGCTTATGATCCTTTATCTGCTGCGTCAGGCAAATCTTCCGATCAGCAACGAGCAGATCTCGGAATTCTTTCTGAGCAAGGAATATACCAATTATATGACTCTCCAGCAGGCTATCAGCGAGTTGCTGGACGCCCATCTGATCAAGGCTTCTACGGTCCGCGGAAAGCAGCGTTATGAGATCACCCGCGAGGGAGAAGAATCGCTCGGTTTCTTCGGCAACGATATTTCCGATCCGATCAAAAACGATATTCACGCCTATCTGAAAGAGAACCGCATCCGTCTGCGCAACGAGATGGGCATCACGGCGGATTACCGGAAGGTCAGCGGAACCAGCGGATCGGATTATGAGGTAGAGTGCGAGATCCGGGAGGGCAAGCTCCTTCTGATGAAGCTGATTCTTTCCGTTCCGAACGAAGAACAGGCGCGGATCATCTCCGGCCGCTGGCAAAGTGCCAGTCAGGAGGTCTACAGCAACATCATGCACACGCTGCTGCAGGACGAATAAATCCGGAAAAACCATCAAACAGTTCCCGGATAAACACCGGCTTTCTTAAGCCGAGCGCGCCCGAATAAACTTTTCTCAGCCCATTGAGACGACCTGACTGCATTGATTCCGTTTGGGAAGGTCGTCGAACCGGGCTGAGAAAAGTTTTATCGTGGCAGCGAGGCTGTTCAAGAAAGCCGGTGTTTGTTCTCTGCCTACCACGTCTTCAGCGGCAGCCCTTTATCATCCGTAAACGTCCCTGTCAGGAGCATGATGATATCCACCAGCCAGCCAAGCCCGAACAGGCCAAACGTCAGGAGCCAGAGCAGACCGCTTCCGATTTTTCTGACGTAAAAACGGTGCACGCCGAATACGCCGAAGAAAAAGCAAAGAAGAGACGCCGTCAGGCGACTGTATCGGCTCTCTGCCCGAACGGACGCATAGACCGGCTGCGCCTCCGTTTGACGAGGCATCCAGGCCTGCTGCTTTTGGTAAGTGCTCTTCTGTCCGGAAGCGGCACTCTCCGCCCGTATCTCCCGGTCAAGATCTTCCAGCGACCGGCGCTGCTGCGCCGCCGCACTGCCTTCCGAAGATTTTTTCTTCCCGGCAGAACCTGATTCCATGCGATATCCGCAGTACTCACAGAAGCTGCCCTGCAAAGGCGCTCCGCAGATGGGACATTTGATCGACATACTGTGCTCTCCCGGTTACAGGATGATTAAAAGCGAACCGTTTCCGGCGCATGGCCAAATCCGCTGAATACCGCCGTCGCATCCGTAAAGTAGAATACCTCTGTGTTTCCGTCGTCCGGACTGTACATTCGCTGCAGGGACGGATAAGCCTCCAGCATGGACACTTTTGCTTCGCGGCGCTCATCCTCAACCAGCGTACCGGACAGGCGAAGCCACTCACCGTCCATAAAAGCACAGATTTCCACTTTCGGATTCGCGTGGATCTGCCGGGAAACCGCCTTCACTTTTCCGGTCTGAATATACAGTTTATCTTCAAATATATGGACCGTTCCGAAGGGACGGACGCGGGGCTGATCGCCGTCGGCGGTCGCCAGATAATAGGTTCCTGCTTTCTTTAAAAACTCTTCCACTCGTTTCATATCTGCTCCTTCCGGGAATAGGGAAATGATTATTCCGTTCTGTCTGTCATCATTGTATTCGGATCTCCCGATGCCGTCAATCATTTTTTCACGGTGCACCGGCGAGGGGGCGTTTGCACGCCCCCCTGAATCACCTTCTGCCGCCGTGAGATGTCCCGTGACCGCCGCCCTGCGGTTTGTTTCCGCCGTGAGATGTCCCGTGACCGCTGCCCTGCGGTTTGTTTCCGCCCTGCGGCCCGCTGCTGCCCTGCGGTCTGTTTCCGCTTTGGGGTCTGACATTCCCCTGCGGTTTGTTTCCGCCCTGCGGCCCGCTGCTGCCCTGCGGTCTGTTTCCGCTTTGGGGTCTGACATTCCCCTGCGGCTTTGCACCGCCCTGCGGTCTGCTGCTTCCCTTCGGTTTGGCCGGCTGCTCCTTCCGTACGGCAGGTGCCGGACGCACCGCCGCTTTCTTCGGCGGAATGCCGGTGCTGATCCGCGTCTTTTTCACGGCAATACGCCGCAGACTCTCCGGCTCCTTCACCACGCTCCGGCGCACGTGAACCGGCTGCTTTACCTTATAAGCCGGCCGGAAGATCAGATCCAGCAGGCTCGGTTTTTTATACCGGCGATAGCGATGCACCCGGTTGGCCGCCGTTAAGGAGGCGATGACCGCCAGCGCCGCCGCTTTCAGTTCCCCGCCGGCCGAATACACGGTATCGGTCGCTTTCTTACTGATATTCACGTAACGGTTATTTTCGTCCACGACCGTGACTTCCATGCCGTATTCTGCCAGCGCCTGCGCCAGCACGACGGCCTGCCTTTCATTCAGCTCATCGGCCAGCTCGACCGGCATCTCGGCCAGAAGATCCGTGACCGTCGCAGACGCATAGCCCAGAAGATCGCAGATGACCTCTTTCGCCATTTTCAGCGTGCAGCTGCCGCGGGAAATCAGGACGACCCGGTAGCCTTCGTCGATGTCTTCCGGCTCCACGACGACCGATTCCGCATCTAAAACGTCTTCGGTGGAGATGCCGTTCCAGAGCGATTCCATGGTATCTTTCTCCACGATCTCGCTCGCTGTCTGAATTTTTCTCCCGCAGTAAGGGCAGAAGCTGGCGTCATCGAACTCGATGGCCGCGCCGCAGGTTACGCAATATTTCATAAGAAGCCTCCGTTTTGATGTCTGTTCTGTCAGGCAGCCGCCTTACGTTTCCGATTATGGCATAAGGAGGACTGCTTTTCCAGACTTTTGCTTTTGAATTCACAGATTGTTCAGAAATCCCGGCGGCACGGTGTCTTTCTGCAGTCGTTTTTCCATCAAAAGACCGGCTCTGGCAGCCAGAACCGGTCTTGTACAGACAGCCTCCCCCGTGATGCAGGGGGGCGGCAACAGATCTTACAGGCTCAGCACGTCGGCAAAGGCCTGCAGAGCGGTGGCGGCCTGACCGAAGTCGCGCATCTGCTGATCGATACCCAGCTTGACGTGCGGGATACCGGCGTTGTCCAGAGCCTTCTTCAGGTAAGGATACTCCATCTCTTCCGGGTCGCAGAACTGCTGCATGAAGAGCACCAGGCCCTTCGCGCCGCTTTCCTTCACCAGTCTGACCACGAAATCGCCGCGGCGGTTCTGATTGGAGGCTTCGTCGTACAGCAGAACGTCATAGTCCTCATCCGCAAACTGCTTCGCCAGCGCGAACATCGGATCGCCGTCCTCGGCCGCATCCACACGGATCGTACGGCTCTCATGTGCCACGTCGTCGGTCGCGATGGCAATGTTGTTGTCGTCCAGGATCTTAAGAAGCACGGGGTTATCGCAGATGATGCCGCTGGTCACGATCTTGACGCCGTTCCATTTGGAAGCAGGCAGCGCTTTCAGCTCTTCGTTCAGCTCGTTCAGCTTCGCGGTATATTCGGGCTTCTCCATGAAGTAGCCGGCCTTTAAGACCGCGCTGCGGTTCACGGCGGAGACGGCTTCCGGATGCTCGCCGGCAAGCTTCACAAACTCACGGCGGGCCTGACGGAACTTGTTGTAGACCTTGATGGCGGCGCGGATATCTTCGTCCGTCATCTTGTGGCCCGCGATCTTGTCCAGCTCGTTCCGGACGTTGGTATACTGGGCAATCGTAAACGTCATGCCGAAATCGGGACGGCGGTACTGCGGGTGGGCCAGGAAGATGGTGGGCATCTTATGAAGCTTGGTCATAGCCACACGGTAGTTCTGGCTCATGGGACGCAGGGTATCGCAGATGGTCGGGGTGATCACGCCGTCCAGCTGATCCATCGTGCCGTCCAGCAGCATTTCCAGAGCGAGCTGGGCGATCGTGCAGTAGAACGTCGCGCAGTACTCCTTCGCCTTGGCGATGGTCTTGGTGTTGCTTCCCCAGATGCCCATCGGCACCATGCCGGCCGCGTAGACCAGCTCTTCGGGGGCATAGTACGGCAGCACACCGATGACCTTCTTGCCGGCGGCCTTATACTCGTTCAAAAGTTTCTTCGGGGCATACGCCGCCGCTTTGAATTCCTGAAATCTTGCTTCTAACATTTTCGGCCTCCTTATTCCATCGCTTCCTTGCGGATCTGCATGGCTTCCACCAAGCCCTGAACACTGGTCTCATACTGGGCTTCGTTGAAGTTGCGGGGGTCGGCCTGGTCGCCGTCGAAGCCGGCGCAGGGGATCCCCAAGTCCGCGGTGAAGCGGCGCTGCATCTCGGCCATATAGCCGGACCAGGGCTTGCAGGAACGATTGTAGTGGACCAGAACACCGTCGACCTTATTTTCGCGGCAGATGCCTTCGCGCCACTCGACGCCCTTCTCGATCGAAACGGAGTTCGGCGCCTTGCAGTAAGCGGCGGCCATCTCATCCATGTTGTTGTAGACGAAGCCGAAAGCCGGGGCGTACACGACGGCGGTCACGTTGATGCCGTTGGTCTTTAACGGCTTGAACAGGTTCGGCAGCTTCGGCCAGCAGGGGATGCCTTCGAACATGACACGGTACTGTTCCGGGAACGGCAGTGTGGAGGTGCCTTCCTTAATATTCTTTTCCAGGTCGACCGCCAGCAGCTCGAACGCGTCGGCCGCTTCCTTCTTGCCGCGGGCCGTCACGACGTCCGCCATGTGGTTGAACAGATCGAAGCCGCTTAAGGGGGCGGGCTTGTACTGCAGATAGTTGCAGACCTTCAGCCAGTTCTGGGCAGTCCGGTTGGCCTGCGCGCAGGCATGCTCGAACTTCTTTTCATCGAACTTCTTGCCGGTCAGTTCTTCCAGCTGATGGATGGCGTTGTCGAACTGGGCGCGCATATAAACGATGTTCTCCGGGTTCGGATCCATCGTATTGTTGTAGGGAACGTCGATCATGATCAGCGGAATATTGCACATACGGGCAATATTTTCATACCACTTGGTCATGCAGTTGCAGATGTTGTTGCAGCAGAGCACGAAATCCGGCTGCGGCATCCGCATCTGACGGTACGGCTGGATGGATTCCAGACGGCGTTCTTTTTCGCGGCCTTCCGGCAGCGCCTCGATCTCGTGGATATCTTCCAGAACGATGTAAGGAGTCTGAGTCTTGGGATCCTTGACGGGCTTGCCGTCCGGGCCCATGACCACGTTGCCGTCGGCATCCTTTAAGGGCTTGCCGGTGCGGGGGTTGATCACATAGCCGTCTTCCTTGTCCCAGTCGATCTTGCGGGCTGCGCGCTTGCCGGCCGCATAAGCCAGCGAGATGCGGGCATAGCCGCAGATATCGTTGTCAAATCCCAGATCTTCCGCTGCCTGGCACATGATCTCACCGTCACGGTTTGCCGCGACGCCGGCCGCCTGATTTTCCGGATACATGACGTTCAGGTCGAAGGCTTCCGCCAGTTCGCAGGGGAACTTGGACGAAGACCAGCCGACCAGTTTACCTTCCGCCTTGGCCTTGCGGGCATCCGCGTAAACGTCTTCCACGACCTTACGCAAAGCCTTTACGCCGGGGCTTACTTCCTTAGCCATAGATTCTTTTCCTCCTAAATCAATACAACTACTGCTGCTGCAGTTTCAGTGCTTTCTGATACGCAAACAGGGCGGCGCCGAGCGCGCCGACGTACTGGGTCAGGGGACTCGTATAAACGATGTGTCCCAGGCCTTCTTCCAGCGCTTCCACGATGCCCTTGTTCTGCGCTACACCGCCGGTCATGACCACGCGGTCCTGCACGCCGATGCGGTTTACCAGTCCTACGACCCGGTTCGCCACCGAATGATGGATCCCGTTGATGATGTCGCACTTGTCCGTCGCCTGCGCCAGCTGCGAGATGACCTCGCTTTCCGCGAAGACCGTGCAGGTAGAGCTGATTGCGATACGCTTGGTGGACTTCGCCGCCAGATCGCCCAGCTCGCTGACCTTGACTTCCAGCACGCGGGCCATGACGTCCAGGAAACGGCCCGTGCCTGCGGCACATTTGTCGTTCATCTGGAAGTTGACCAGCGCTCCGTTTTCCAGGTGCATGGCCTTCACGTCCTGGCCGCCGATATCAATGACGGTGTGAACGTCCGGATACAGGAAGGACGCGCCTCTGGCGTGACAGGACAGCTCGCTCATCTGCGCGTGTGCGATCCCGTCCAGAGAATTGCGCCCGTAGCCGGTCGCCAGCGTGAAATTCATGTCCTCGTGCGTCAGGCCGCAGTTCTGAAGCACATCCTCGATCGCGCGGGCGGGGCCGCTTGTGCCGGCGCCCACGTCGATCAGGGATTTGCTTACGATCTCCTTGCCGTTGCGCAGGATCACGCATTTGGACGCGGTGGAGCCCACGTCGATACCGAGAGTATAGATGCTCATATTACTTCTTGAACGTCACGAAGTCACGCATGGTGCGCGGGCTCAGCATCTGATGGAACGGGCAGATCTGGGTCGGATTCTGATAGACGGAGTACGCAAACGCCACGATGTAGTTGCGCATCATGTTCATGTTTACGATCTCGTCGACCAGGCCGAGTTCGCCGCAGGCCTGCGGACGGGACTTGGCGGCATAATCCTGGATGATCTCGTTCATCTTCTTGATGGTGCCTTCCAGGGACTCGCCGGCCTTGTATTCCTTGGCCAGACGGCGGGAATACATCGCAGCCGCCGCGGTCTCGCCGTGCATGACGTAGATTTCGGTCGCCGCCGTGCCCAGGGAGAAGGCGTTGGTGTCGTTGCCCTGCGGGCCGCCCATGACGTAGTGCGCCGCCGCGGTGCCCTTGCGGAGGGTGATCTCCAGCTGCGGGACGTGGCTGTTCTGGATGGAGTAGATCAGGGACTGGCCCAGACCGAGCAGCTCGGCCTTCTCGGCGTCGTCGCCGACGTCGATGCCGGTCGTATCCTGGATCCAGACGATCGGGATCTTGTCCCGGCTGCACAGCGTCACGAACTCGTTCATCTTGATTAAGCCCTGACGGTACAGCTTGCCGCCGATGCCGACCGCGCCGGTCTTGTATTCCGGATAGTTCATCAGCAGGCCCTGCGTGTTGGTGATCACGCCGACCAGCAGACCTTCGGCCTTGGCAAGACCCGCAACGATCTCCGGTCCG